>CACXFW010000479.1 GCA_902767065.1 uncultured Lachnospiraceae bacterium
GGGGCGGACAAGCGGTGAAACCGCTCTGTCCGCCCACAGCGAAGAACACGAAGTGTTCTGAGCAATGGGGGTGCTGAATAGTTACCCCCTTTTTTCATTTTATCCGGGAATCCTGATTCCCGATGGACCGTCTTATTCCTGTGTAGCGTAATTGAACAGGAAGTAACCAAGCGGTGTCCACCCTACGTTCTGCATCGCATCATCATTGACGCAGTAGGTTACGGTATAGAAATAGATCGGGGCAATGGGATAACCGCCCTCGCCGAACATCAGCGCCTCAGCTTCCGCCAGCAGGTCGTCTCTTTCCTGGCTGCCCGGCAGAGCCTTGGCCTGGTGCACAAGATCGGTATACTCGTCGTTGACCCAGTTGCCATAGTTGTAGCTGTTGCCGTTGGTGAAGAGCTCGATGTAGGTCTGCGCATCGTCATAGTCAGCAATCCAGCCAAGACGTGCCATACCGAAATCGCCTTCGCCAAGGTTATTGGTGTACGTCTGCCATTCGGAGTTGTTCAGCTTGATATCAAGGCCCAGCACGGAAGCTACGTCTGCCTGGACAGCCTCACCGATCGCCTTGTGAGCTTCGTTGGTGTTGTACTCGTAATCGATGGTAGCGGAGGTGTCATAACCATCTGCCACAGCCTCTTCCAGAAGCTGCTGCGCCAGATCGCAGCGGCCGGAATAGGTCTCCAGGTCAGCATCCGGATACATCTCGGAAAGAGCCTTGGTCGTCATATCGCCATACACTTCCGTCCAGCTCTGGCCGTCATACGTTGTAATTCCCTCAGCGGTAACGCCCGTAGCGGGAATCTGGCCTGCCTGTGTCACGTTCTCGACGATGTTGTCGCGGTCGATGGCCAGAGAGATGGCGGCACGTACTCTCCAGTCCGGAATGTTGTCGGCGGACAGATACAGATAGTAGGTGCCAACCTGAGGAGCGGAATGGCACACGCCTCTGTCCTTCAGGTCAGAAATCTGGTCAACGGGAACAGCGTCAAAGAAATCATACTCACCGGCCTCGAACGCAGCCAGCTGGGAAGTCTCAGAGTTGTTCAGATACCAGGTGATGGTGTCGGGACCTACCGCGTCAACATCGTAGTAGTTCTCATTCTTCGTCATCTGGATATAGCTGTCATGTACCCAGTCACTCAGGACATAGGCACCATTGGAAACCATATTGCCGGGATCGGTCCATTCCTGGCCATACTCCTCGATGACATCCTGGCGCAGAGGCTCAAGAGCGGCAAAAGCGCACAGGCCAAGGAAATAGGGGCATTCTGCCTCAAGCGTGATCTCCAGGGTCTGGTCATCCAAAGCAACGACTCCCAGGGTATCCGGATCCGCTTCCCCCGCCTGAATCGCGGCGGCGTTGGCAACGATATTATCCAGAATGTAACCGTAATCAGCAGCGTTCGCCGGATCTACGATTCTCTTCCAGGAATACACAAAGTCATCGGCCGTGACGGGCTCCCCGTCGCTCCAGGTAAGGCCATCTCTCAGATGGAAGGTATAAACCAGTCCGTCATCGGAGACATCGTAGGACTCGGCCTGGCCAAAATCAACGTCCATCAGCTTGACGGTCTCATTGTCATCGCCCTCCAGAGCTGCCTTGTTATCGGTCATGACATATTTCATCAGGCCCTCAAACATATGCATGGCATAGATTGCGCCATCAACGGAGCTCTCCAGATTGGGGTCAAGGGTTTCCGGTTCGGAAGCGATGCAGGCTTTTATCTCAAAATCCCCTGCCTCATCCGCAAGAGCGGGAACGCTGAGCGCAGAAGCCGTCATGCTAAGAACCAAAGCCATTGACAGGACTCTTTTCTTCATGAATCAATTCCTCCTTAAAAAACAAAACACAAGTTACAGTTCTATTCAAAGCGCTCTCAGACGCATTGAATTCTTTTAGGCCTGAATCTGATGACAGGCAGCGAAATGTCCCGGCGAACATTCTTTCAGCTCAGGCATCTCCTGACTGCAGCGGTCCGTGGCATAGGGACACCGCGTATGGAAACGGCAGCCCGAGGGAGGATTCAGCGGAGAAGGGATATCCCCCTCAAGCAGGATTCTCTGACGGTGCCGGTTCTTTTCCGGATCGGTCAGAGGCACGGCTGACAGAAGAGTCTTCGCGTAAGGATGGATGGGATGGGCACAAAGCTCAAAGCTCTCAGCCAGCTCCACCAGGCATCCCAGATACATGACCCCGATACGGTTGGAGATATGGCGCACCACAGAAAGATCATGGGCAATGAACAGATAGGTCAGGCCGATCTTTTCCTGCAGGTCCTCCAGCATATTCACAACCTGTGACTGAATGGAAACATCCAGAGCGGAAATCGGCTCATCACAGACAATGAACTGCGGCTCAACCGCCAGCGCCCTGGCAATTCCGATCCTCTGCTGCTGTCCGCCGGAAAACTCATGCGGGAAGCGGTTGGCATGCTCTGTGTTGAGGCCCACCAATGTCAGAAGTTCGCGGATCCGGTCCGATCTTGTCTCCTTTCCCTGATAAAGCTTATGAATGTCAAGCGCCTCTCCGACAATCTCCCCTACCGTCATTCTCGGATCAAGAGAAGCGGAAGGATCCTGAAAGATCAGCTGCATCTTCCGACGGTATGGCTTCATATTGACACGAACCTTGTTTTCACTGTCAAAAATAACCTGTCCGTCATAGAGAATCCTGCCTGAGGTTGGCTGATACAGCTGCAGAAGAGTCCGTCCGTAGGTAGTCTTGCCGCAGCCGGATTCCCCTACCAGTCCGAGAGTCTCGCCTTCATAGATGTGAAGAGAAACGTCCTGAACCGCCTGTACATAGTCCGTTCTGAAAGCGCTGGCCTTGACAGCATAATACTTTCTCAGCTTCTGGGTCTCTACCATTACTTTACGTCCGGTATCACTCATGCGCTCTCACCCCCTTCCCCATTCCTGTGTTCCCTGACATGAAGCCAGCAGGCAGAGCGATGGCCGTTCTGCCCCACTTCCATGAGCGGCGGTTTTTCCGCCAGGCAGATCTTCATGCAATTCTCACACCGGGGCCCGAAAGCGCAGCCCTTGGGCAGATCCAGAAGATCCACCGGCGTTCCCTCGATCGGAATGAGCTTCTTGCCTTTTTCATCACTCAGATTCGGCATGGAACGAAGCAGGCCTTTGGTATAAGGATGTGCCGGAGAATAGAAAATATCGTCTACGACGCCCTGTTCCATAACACTGCCGGCATACATGACGGTAACCGTATCGCAGATCTCCGCCACCACCCCAAGATTGTGGGTGATGAAAATAATCGCCATACCGGTTTTTTCCTGCAGATCCTTCATCAGCTCCAGAATCTGAGCCTGGATCGTAACATCCAGGGCCGTGGTCGGCTCATCCGCAATCAGAAGCCTTGGATTGCAGATCAGGGCCATGGCAATCATCGCACGCTGGCGCATGCCGCCGGAGAATTCATGCGGATACTGATCCACACGCCTTTCGGCGTTGTTGACTCCCACCATGGTCAGCATCTCAATCGCCATCTTTTTTGCCTGTGCTTTGCTGATACCGCGATTGTGGCAGCGCACTGCCTCGATCAGCTGGTTTCCGATGGTATAAACCGGGTTCAGACAGGTCATGGGATTCTGAAAAATCATGCTTGTCATATTTCCCCGGAACTCCCGTTTCTGCTCATCCGTATAGGCCAGAATGTCCTGACCGTCAAAGGTCACATTTCCCCCGATGATTTTTCCCGGTTCAGACAGAAGCCCCATGATGGAATAAGCCTCCACGGACTTACCGGATCCGGATTCTCCTACGATCCCCATCACTTCATGCTCATGAATCGTATAGCTGATACCGTTTACCGCCTTTACTTCACCCGCCGGAGTAAAAAAGGAGACCTGCAGATTCTCTACATCCAATAAAACCTTATTTTGCTCGTTGTACATCATTCGCCTCTCTTCAGTTCTTCAGTCTTGGATCCAGTGCATCCCTCAAACCATCTCCGATGAGATTCAGGCTCAGCACGATCAGGCTGAGAATAATCGCCGGGAACAGCAGCCGGTATGGGAACAGCAGGAAGGTTTCCTTCGCATCCGAACACAGGGAACCCAGGGAAGCCATCGGTGCGGAAACGCCCAGTCCCAGATAAGAAAGGAAGGATTCCAGGAAGATCGCGGAAGGAATCTGCAGGCAGGTCTGGATAATCAGCTGACCGACACAGTTGGGCAGCAGGTGCCTGCGGATAATCCGGGCAGAAGACGCGCCCAGTACCGTGGCAGCCGTTACATACTCCTGCTCCTTCAGCTGCAGGACCTGTCCACGGATGATCCGCGCCATACCGACCCAATACAGCAAAGCAAAGGTGATAAAGATACTGACAATCCCAACCCCCAGAGAGCTCATGGCAACGGCCAGAGGAGACTTTGACGTATCAAACCAGTGCTGCAGCGGATCCTTCAGCACAACCTGCAAAAGCAGAACAATCAGCACATCCGGCACGGAATAAATGAGGTCGACGATCCTCATCATGACGGCGTCCACCTTGCCTCCGAAAAAGCCGGAGATGGAACCATACAGGGCGCCGATCACCAGGACGATCAGAGCCGCCACAATCCCGATGATAATGGAGACCCTCGATCCGTACATGCAGCGCGCCATCAGGTCCCGTCCCTGGGAATCCGTACCGAATACATGAGGAAAGACTCCTTTGTCCAGCACCAGCTCCTTAGCGCCTTCCGCCGGAGTGTCAGTGGTTTCAAGAGGCGTCGTTTCCGTAAAGGCTTTCGCTTCAGGATCCCAGTCCTTGTCCTTTCCGATCACGACCGGATCCTCTGCTTCCACGTCACACATCAGGGTTGCTTTTTCAATTGCCTTGTCCAGATGGAACGCATACGTTTTTCCCTTGACGGTAAAGTACCAGTCCCCCTTGCGGATCGCGGTCAGGGAACCTGCCTTGGTAGATGTGGCATACAATCCGTCTACACCGCCATCCAGAAGGTCGCGTGCCATCTGCTCCATCTCAGAATACTGCATGGGGGCAAGCTTCTGTGCACTGCGGTACTGTTCCTCATAGCTGTAGTCAATAAAAAGAGGGCCGATAAATGCAAACAGAAGAATCACAAAAAACAGCAGGGAAGCGCCCATGGAAACGTAATTCCTGCGGAACCGGCGCCAGCCATCCTGCCAGAAGGACACACTCTTGTGCATCTGTACCATGGAGCGTTTTTCATCGTCATTGGCTTTTTGAAAATCATCCTCTGAGAACCGGTTCATGTCGAGGATGGAATCCGTATGGGTATGAAATACCTGAAAACTCTTTTTTCCGTCCATGAATCAGCGTCCTCTCTTCTTCGTTATGTTGATGCGGGGGTCTACAAACTTGTAAGCAATGTCCACCACCAGGTTCATGAAAATAATGAGAACAGCCAGCAGAATCGTCGTCCCCATAATCACAGGATAATCGCGGTTCAGGATGCTGGTGACAAAATAATTGCCAAGGCCGGGGATATGGAAAATCTGTTCCACCACAAGAGCGCCGGTGATGATTCCCGCAGTCAATGGCCCCAGATAGGTGATGACCGGAATCAGGGAATTGCGCAGAGCGTGCTTAAAGAGAATGAGCTTCGTCTTCAGCCCCTTCGCCCTCGCCGTTCGGATATAATCCTGGTTGATGGAATCCAGCATGCTGGTACGGGTCAGCTTCACGATTCTGCAAAGCGGATTGAGAGCCAGACAGATGACCGGCATCACATAAGATGCGGGGGTTTCCAGGGAGTCAGACTGAACCGGCAGCCAGTGAAGAGCCACCGCAAACTGAAACAGCATCAGCGTTGCCACCACGAAGCCGGGCATGGCAATCCCCAGCGTGGTAACCACCCGTAGAATGCTGTCAATCCATTTTCCCCGGAAATAGGCGGAAACAACGCCCAGCGGTATCCCGATCAGTACAGCAAAAAACAAGGCCAGAAGCCCAAGCTTGATCGAGAGAATGAATTTCCCCTGTCCGAAAAGAATCTTGGAGACAGACGTGCCCTGCTGCATCTTGAGAGATACGCCCATATCTCCGTGCGCCAGATTCCCGAGATAGTTGAGAAACTGCACCGGGACCGGCTTGTCCAGACCATACTTGGCGTTGGCCAGGGCAATCTGCTCCGGCGTAGACTTTTCCGTCATAAAAGGACTACCCGGGATAGCGTTCATGAGGAAGAACGTGATCGCCGCCACAAGAAGCAGCGTCAGGATAGATACGACGATACGTTTCAGAATGTAAACTGCCAGATCCATAAGCATACCTCGGTTCATTTCGATTCCATAACGGTTCCGCGGGGCGAAACCGTACAGGTAAATACTTTTTCAGTGTACTACAAGAAAGCGCTAAAATCAACGTATCAACGCTCTCCCGCGCCTCCTGCCTGTCAGGTGGTTGCAGGTCTCACCCCGGCCAGTCTCCTGCGGCAGACACCGGGATCCTTCGTTTCGGCCCCCAAAAGTCCATCCTCAGGATCCCTGTGTCCTCCTTGGGTCTGGTCAGGGTGTGACCTGTAACCGGGTGAGCGCTGTCTCTACCGGTCGTCGTCCTTCAGCGAGGATGCGTCGAAGAATCCGCTGAAATAAGCCGGAGCATTGATCAGCGTATATCCGTCGATAAACCTTCTTGTCATCCTGAGATAGGTATCGCCAAGCTCGCGGAAGTCCGTATCGCCCCACAGTCCGCACAGATAGCAGAAGCCATGATCCACAAGATAATTCAGCTTTTCGCCAGGATACTCAACCTCCGCCCCGTAAGGATAGAACAGGATATCCGAAGGACCCGTCAGGGATCCGACATTCTTCAGCCACAGATCGATCTCCTGCGAAAACTGCTCCATGCTCATATCGTTCATATAGCTGTGAGACCATCCGGCACATGCGATGCTCCATCCCTCTTCCCGAAGGGCGTCGGCAATTGCTTTTACCTTCTCGTCCTGGCTCTGGGAAGCGGGGCCGCCCGAGCCGGAACCCTCCGTCAGGGATCCGTCTGCCGAACCTGAAATCCTGTAGCCGAACACGCCTTCGCTTCCGGACACGGACACAATCCCGCGCGCGCCGCGGAATGAAAAGTCAGGATGCTCCTCAATAAAGCTGTCCAGAATCGGGATAAAATCATAATCTCCCGCGACGTCGTGCCCCTCATTGTCGGTATACTGGGCTTTGACCTTCCCGTTCTCATCCAGCACAAGCTTCGTCGCGATCCCGTCCCCGTTTTTCACCGAACTGTAATTCAGGTTGTCCTGCGACAGGACGATCGGCTTCTTTCCTGCCGGAAGCCTCAGCCTTCCCTCCTCCATGGAGGTGGTACCGCGTTCATCCGTGATCATGGCTGCGATGGAATGAATATCGATCAGCACATATCCGTTCGCGTACAGGCTATTCAGAATCTCCTGGAACTCCTCACAGGTGACCATGGTCGTATTATAGTCCGCGGCTTTCCCGTCCCCGTCAAATGCCATCATGGTATCGTAGATCAGAGTCGGGAAGCACAGATGCGGAATGTCACCGCCTTCCCATGCCACCAGATCCGAATCCCCCTTCTCATACCGCTCACGGGCCTTGGTCACACGCTCATCTCTTGCCTGCGAGGAAGGAATGGTATCGAGAATGGAGAGCGCATCCTCATAGTTGTACCCCAGCGCACAGCGCTCGGCGCTGTCAAGGATCTCAAGCAGGGAGGCCTCCTCTGATTCCGACTCCTCCAGGAGTTTCCTTTTCTCGGCCATCATCGGAGTCTCGACCGGCTCATTGTTTTCATATTTTCCGTCGGTCCCGATCGCTTCGGCAATCTGGTAATTGATCTGGCTGCGTGTACAGCCGCCGAGCATGGCCGACGCGCCTGTCAGCGCCGCCAGCGCCGCAGCGAGTATCCTCTTTTTCATGTCAGGTCCTCTCCCAGGAAGATCTCCCCCTCAAAAACGGTCACTGCAGGGCCGGTCATGAAGACAGTGTTTTTCACCTGGTCCCATTCGATCTGAAGCGATCCGCCCCGAAGATTCACCGTTACAAGATGATCCGTAAGCCCATTCAGGATGCAGGCGACCACACTCGCGCAGGCGCCCGTGCCGCAGGCCCAGGTCTCACCGCTGCCCCGCTCCCAGACTCTCATGGTCACGTTCCTTCGGTCCTTCACATGGATGAACTCGGTATTCACGCCTTCCGGAAACAGCGGGTTATGCTCAAACAGCGGCCCGATCCCGCATACATCAAACCCGGCGACATCATCAACCTCAACGACGCAGTGGGGGTTCCCCATGGAAACGCAGGTTCCCTTCATCGAAAACCCTTCCCTCAGCGGAATGAAAACCTCACGAAGCACCTCCCCCCAGGGAGCAATGTGCTCACTCACGATCCCGCCTTCCACCGCATCAAGAGCAACCGGCACAAGCTCCGGAGCAAAGACCGGAGCTCCCATATCGACCTTCACAAGATCCACTTTCCCGTCTTTTTTATATAGCTTCAGCCGTTTGATCCCTGCAAGCGTCTCAACGGTGATCTCATCCCTGTCCGTCATGTGATGGTCACTGACGTATTTCCCGACACAGCGGATCCCGTTTCCGCACATCTTTCCGCGTGATCCGTCCGCATTGTACATTTCCATCTCAAAGTCCGCGACCTTAGACGGATTGATCAGGATCAGGCCGTCCGATCCGATTCCGAAATGCCTGTCTGAGACAAATCTTGCCGCCGCTTCCACATTCGATGGCCGCTCCCTGGATCCGTCCACATATACATAATCATTCCCGATCCCGTGCATCTTTGTAAACTTCATAAGCAATCTCCATACGATAAGCGCAGATGGATCCGCCCCTGCAGCGATCCGCCCGTACAGGCGAAAATGGATGCTGCCTGTACAAACTGGAAGGATCCTCTCCTTTGGCAAAATCCGGAGGAACCACTCTCACATACTCTGCCCGGTCATCTGAAAGGGGCACTTCCCGGGGACTTCTGGCACTCTCTTGCGCGGATCCAGATTCTGTCCGTCCCTGCATCCAGCATCTTAGCGCTTTGTTCGCCCGGTCCGGCCTGATAAGCAACGCACGCGCCTTCCGGCCGCATGCCGGCTTCCCGAAGAAGCGTCTCCACCTCATGGATCCTCCAGGCCCGCTCGCGATGCGTCTCCAGAAACCGCTCATACTGCCCGTTTTCCCGAAGCAGAAACAACGTCAGGTCATATTCATTGATTCCCGTTTCCGGGTCAAAGCTGTTCTCCCAGATAAAGCTGCATTCATCCCTTGATTCTGCAAACGTATGATCCGCGCACAGTCCGGCATAGTAGCCATAGCTGTTCAGGTCAAACAGAAACACTCCGCCCGGATCCAGATAGTTGTTGACAAGCCGGAACACCTGCATAAGGTCCTCCCGGTCTGTCACGTAATTCAGGCTGTCACAGGTGGAAATGACAGCGCGCACGGTTCCGTACAGTTCAAACGCTCTCATATCCTGCATCAGGTAAAGGATATCCAGACCGTCCCTTCTTTCCTGCGCGATCTGCAGCATATCTGCCGACCGGTCCACGCCGATCATATCATACCCTGCCTGAGCCAGACGCTTTGTCATCTGCCCGGTTCCGCAGCCAAGATCCAGAATAAGCCCGTCTTCAATCCCATTCTGCCTCAGCGCAAGGATGAGATGCTCCGCCCACAGATCATAGGGCACTTCGTCCATGAATGTGTCATAGAC
>CACXFW010000480.1 GCA_902767065.1 uncultured Lachnospiraceae bacterium
GATCGGAACTTCAACTACTCCGCCTGATAGGGCATTTGCACTCATAATGCTTCCTGCAAACCCCTCCCGGATAATACCATTGTTTTGAAGCAGTATATAGTCCTTGCTGCAGTTTAGACAGAGACTCAGTCACATCTGTTTCCATGCATAGGCCGGGTTCATTTCTATATCATCTCTTTCGATATAACGCAACGGCACTAATCTTTTGCATTTCTGACAAAAGCACTTATTTGGATTATTGGAGCTTTGATACATGCTCAATGAATAGCTTTTTGCATCAAATGTCTTTTGCGGCCTCCATAAAATGTACTGTTTCTCAATATACAAGTTTTTGGAGGCTTCTGGCACATGTGTGAGAGCCCTATAGCCTCTCTTTGATGTTATGACTGCTTGTGCAGTCTGGTCGATGATTCAATACACTCTGATGAAATGCTACCCGTTCTTCCTTCGGTGTGCTTTTCATAACGAGCCCCGCTTGGCGCGGGCGGCGGGTCCCATTGGGGCGGGGGGCCGACGCGCCGGGGCGACCGGTGGTATAACTGTCCGGGTTTTGAATTCATGGTTGAAAAAATCACCCGGACTCCCATAATGTATAGCTGTTCAAGAAACACAGAACGGGAGGTTCCAGATGATTTCAGCTACTACATTATGCAAAGAACTTATAAATGTCAACGGCCTTGTTGTCGATGACGTTGAGTTTTTCAGCAACAAGTACGAAGAACTGTGCATTCTGATTAAAGTCCATCTGCGAAAGGGACTGCAGTGGAAATGCCCTGTATGCGGAAGGCGGTATACGGAAATATATGATGCCCCATATGAGCACAAGCGTTGGCGGGCATTGGATTTCGGAGGGATTCTCGTATATATTGAAGCATACCTTCCGCGTATCCGTTGCAAGGAGCATGGTGTCAAGACCGCTGATGTTCCATGGGCATTCCCGAACTCAAACTTTACCAAGGACTTCGATTATACAGTCACCTGGATGGGAAAGTATCTCAACCACAGTGCCATCTCAAAATCTATGAGGATTGACTGGCGTACTGTTGGCAGGTGTATCGCGCGTGTTCATGAAGATCTCGAGCCTGATGTCAACTGCCGTCTTGACGGAGTTGTGAAGATCGGAATCGACGAAACCAGCTATCGCAAAGGCCACAGTTATATCACGGTAGTTGTAAACCATGAGACCAATACCGTTATCTGGGCTGCAAAGGACCACGGTAAATCGGTTCTGCAGAAGTTCTGCGAACAATTGACACCTGAACAGCGCTCATCCATTAAGGTAGTCACTGGTGATGGCGCGAGATGGATCACGGACTGTGTAAAGGAATATTTTCCGAATGCAGAACGCTGTGTTGATCCATTTCACGTTGTGGAGTGGGCAACCGAAGCACTTGACAAGGTGCGCATAGCCGCATGGCGAAGGGCTCTGGAAACTGCAAAATCTGTTGCCGTCAGCAGAGGCCAGGGCCGCCCAGGGAAGGATGATACGGAAGCTCAGATCGCAGCGGCTGCAAAGAAGAAAGCCGACCAGATCAAAAAGTCCATGTATTCCCTTGGCAAGGCACCGGAACACCTGACACAAAGTCAGGCAGTCCGCCTCGAAATGATTGCCAGGTCAGACAATCAGTTGTACCGGGCTTATCTCCTAAAAGAGAGTCTGAGGCTGATCTTTCAGATCGATGATGTCGATGAAGCTGAGGAAGCACTCATAGCCTGGGTCAAATGGGCTCGTCACTGCCGCATCGCAGAGTTCGTAGAATTACAGCGAAAGATCATGCGACATAAGGATCATATCCTGAACACGATACGCCTTGATGTCAGTAATGCGCGTATCGAAGCAACTAATAACAAGATAAAACTGCTCATCCGGCAGGCATACGGATTTCATGATGTCGACAACATGATTCATATGGTCATGCTGTATTGCTCGGACCTGAAAATTCCTTTACCAAATCGCGGTACTCGGGAAGGCAGTTTTTCTCAAGCAGCATAGGGCGCAGAGGGATTTATGTTTCCACACCTATGCCAGAAGAGCCGTTTTTATCTGACTTAGTCCGGTCTGTTGCCGATACCGTAATCGAAACTGCTTCGTCCTTCGGACTCGCACTTTCGAACGGTATCTGGCTACCTGTGCGGTAGATAGTTGTCATCTGCAGATCCTGATACGCTTCCCTGATACTCCAGGCAGAGCATGGTCATATCGTCAAACTGCTCGGCATTTCCGACAAACGCATCCACTGTCTGCTTCATGTGGGACAGAAGCTCCTGAGGCGTGCTGCCGGGAGCTTCATTCAATGCGTCGAGCATCCGGTCCGTACCAAAGAGATGATTCTCCCGGTCTGAGGCCTCCGGCACGCCGTCCGTATAGAGAAAGAGCCTCGATCCCGGCGTCATCCGGAACTCATAATTCTGAAACCGGACGCCTTCCATGCCGCCGATCACAAATCCGTGCAGATCCTTCAGCAGCTCAAACCTTCCGTCGGCATTCTGGACCGCAGGGTACTCATGACCGGCGTTCGACGCGGTCATGATGCCGGTTCTCAGATCCAGAATTCCCAGCCATACCGTCACGAACATATCCTCCCGGTTGGTTTCGCAGATGGCCATATTGGCGTGCGCCAGAATCTCAGCCGGAGACTGTCCCATCCTGGCATTATCAACCAGCACAATGATGGAAGCCATCATAAACAGGGCAGCCGGCACGCCTTTTCCCGAGACATCCGCAATCACCACACACAGATGATCCCTGTCCACAAGGAAGAAATTGTAGAAATCCCCGCCGATCTCCCTGGCAGGAGTCATGGACGCATAGATGTCAAAATCCTCCCGCTCCGGAAATGCAGGAAAGATATTCGGGAGCATGTCTTCCTGAATGCGCGCCGCGAGCGACAGCTCCGTGCTGATCCGCTCCCGCTCGGCCGTAATCGATGTGAGGTTCTCAACATAATTCTGGACCTGCTCCTCCATCTGGTCAATGCCATTGGCCAGACGGCCGATCTCGTCTTTCTTCCGGATGCTCTTTGTCAGCTTCTCCCCGGTCTTGATGTTCTCGGCAGCAAAACGGGAGGCTTCCGCCGCTATGATCCGGACCGGCTGAAGGATCGACCGGTGCAGATACAGGCTCAGGGCGATCATCATCAGGATCGCTGTCCCGATCGTTGACAGAAGCACCTTGTTGACATAGGACTTCCGCGCCGTGATCAGGTTCTCCATCTGGCGCTGGACACAGATGATCGCCTGCACTTCTCCCTTAGAATCCATCAAGGGGATCATCGCGGTGATATGCGGATCCGTCTCAATATACCCCTTGTCCCGGATCACCAGCTCCCGCGCCGAATGCTCCTCGCAGATCCTCTTATACTTCTTCGCATATTCCTCATTGGTTGTTTCCCGGACATATCCGAACTCATATCTTGTATAGGAAGTCTCCTGATTCATCGTGGAAAACAGAAACGTAATATGCTGATAATCCGAACGGTCCGGCACGATCACATAGACAAATGTCGCTCCCGATGAATTGCAGATCTGCTGCAGCCTTGTCAGGGCAGTCTCATACTCTTTCCCTTGCCCGCCGCTGGCCATATACTCTTCCACCTTGTCCTGGTCAATCACATGCACTGAAATCCCGGCCGTGCGGAATGCTCCGTCCGCATACTGGTCCAGAAGCGCATCTGTCACCTCCGTATAGCCGATACTGCTCACAATGACAGCATAGATGATCAAAACGGTCACCGTCGTGAAGATTGTCTTAATTGCAATGCTTTCCCTGATTCTGTTCAGTCCTCGTTTCAAACCTTTCCGCTCCCCTGTAAACCTGTATCCCGGAATCCGTTCCTGACAGCTTCCGCATCTGACCTTTTTTCTCCCCAAAACACACGCGCAAAGCCATACCGGAGGAAGTTCCTGACAGCTTCCGCATCTGACCTTTTTCTCCCCAAAGCACACGCGTAAAGCCATACCAAAGGAAGTTCCTGACAGCTTCCGCATCTGCCGTTTTCTCCTTCAGGATACGTCAGGCCCCCTGCCGGATCAGTGGAACCGGCGCCACAGCAATACGATCACAAGGACGATCAGCGCTGCCCCCGCAGCAAGAATGGCAATCGCCGGAAGGCTGACCCCGGATTTCGCATTCGCTGACGACCCTTCAACAGCCACCTTAATCTGGATTCCCGCAGTCACCGAAGGATCATTTGCATCCCTCACCGTCACTGCATAGATCGCCTTCCCCGCATGGTCTCCCCGCAGTGTGATGCCGCTTTCATCCTGCGTCATAACAACCGCATTGTCCTGATTGACCTCCGTCACCTCCGCAACCGGTGTGAATCCATCCGGATCCTGGAAATGATCCGCCCAGTTAATCCGTATCTCCTGTTCTGCATCCTTCCCCAGCCGGATCGTCGCGGAAATGGTCTCTTCCCCGACCAGCTCCAGCGGCCGGTTTGGCACCTCTACGCCAAACGACTGTGCCACCACCCTCTCCGGATCGCCGCTTCCGTCGTCTGCGGCAATTGTAACGGTATACTTTCCGGACGCCGCCCCGGCCGTGATCGTTGCAAGATCCCCCTCCAGAGCCACATTCAGGTCAGAAGATGCGGGATCCACCGTGATCTGATAGGAAAGAGGCGTCCCATCCGGACTGAAGAAAAACTCCGCGCAGTTCACCTCCAGACTGTGGCCCGGCTCCAGCACCTGGTCTAATATCTGGTTCGCAATCTGGATTGCAGGAATCTGCGGGGGAGCGCTCACCACTGTCACCCCCAGGGTGCCGGTCTCAATGCTCCCTGTCCGGAAGGTCTCGCCGCTGGCAATTGCCTTGACAGTATAAGTCCCTTCCCTCAGAAATGAAATATCCGCATAGTATTCCGTATCCCCCATCACCATCGGGATCTGCTCTCCGGTCTCCACGATCTCCAGGGCAGCCGGAAAGGCCTCATACACCTTGCTGTAGGAATAGCGTCGTCCGTCATAAAGATACGCTGCGGTAAAATGAATCGGGCTGTTCACACTGACCGTGATGGAACTGCCTTCCTCTGTTTCCGCCGGCTCCGGCGCAGCATTTCCCTCATCCGCCTCCGTCTGGGCAAGGTCCGGCGCGGCATTCCCCTCATCCGCCTCCGTCTGGGGGGCAAGGTCCTGCGCGGCATTCATCTGCTCTGCAGTCAGGGCCTCCAGGCGGAATTCCATATCGTAGATCGACAGTGCATGCATCTCAAGCTCTGTCCGTGCCTCACCATGGACAACCACCTTCCAGTCCTCTCCCGGCGCAGGGAGCATCAGCTTGATCGTGATATAACGGTCTTCCTTCGTAATGGTCCGGTACTCTTCCTGAATCGGCTCCTGGTACGAAGTCAGGTCATAGGTGGTCATCTGATCCCCCCGCCCGATCTCCAGACTCTGAATCTGATGACTGTCCGGTGAGGTCAGCGTGACGTTCAGCTCCGCAACCATTTCCCCCACAGTAAAGGGAAAGATCGCAATTCCATTCTCATCCGTTGTCCGGATCTGGACCTCGGAATCCGCCTGGTTGCCCGGATCAAAGAACAGCTGGAAGATATCCGCGAATCTGGTCTGCGCCTCATCCGCATCATGCAGGGGGACATAATCGCCATACCCGACCGTTTCGGGAATCATGCTTCGGACCCGGGCCGCGATCCGTTCCGTATAGTCGCCGGGCTGATCGTTCTTCCCGTCAAAGTTCATTTCCAGCGTATAGACCTGCCACTCATTTTCGGCAGCAATCCGCTCCGCGTCCTCCAGCGACTGATAGCTGTAACCATCCTCCAGAAAGTCTTCTTTTTTCTGTCCTGTAATCCTGAAGTCACTGATCAGAAGGATTCCGGCGTTTCCGGGCGCTGCGCCGCCCTTCTCAAGGACATC
>CACXFW010000481.1 GCA_902767065.1 uncultured Lachnospiraceae bacterium
CAGGCCTGATCTATGAACTGGATATGGAGATTCTGCGGCGGACATGCCTTTTCTATCAAAAGCTGCAGCATCGCAAAACCCCGGTGACGATCTTTTCCGTGAACCTTTCCCGGCAGGACTTCAAACACGAAGACCTCTATGAGAACGTGACATCTGTTCTGGACAGGTATGGGGTCCCTCGCGAAGCGATCAAGCTTGAGATAACGGAAAGCCTCATGATCGAGGATGCAGAAGTCTTTCAGAGTGTCTTCCGAAAGTTCCGTGATGCCGGGTTTTCCATGTGGCTGGATGACTTCGGGAGCGGATATTCCTCTCTGAACGTGCTGCAGAACTATGAGTTTGATGTCATGAAATTTGACATGCTCTTCCTGCGGGATTACTCAACCCGGGGCAGGCAGCTTCTGGCGTCTCTCATCAGCATGGCGAAAACCCTGGGGATCCATACACTGACGGAGGGCGTTGAAACGCAGGAACAGCGGGAATTCCTGCTTTCCGTCGGATGTGAAGGACAACAGGGTTTCTTTTATTCAGAACCTGTTTCAGAAGAAGAAATGACTGCGCTGACCGGGAAGCGGAGTGAGATCCTTGAAAGCCCGGAAGATAAGAGATACTGGGATGAGATCGGACGCCTCAATTTTGTAAGTCCCAACCCGCTGCAGGAGTATGTGGAAGGGAGGGCAGCCATACCGGAAAAGGAAACCGGGTACAGGCATTCAGACAGCTGCATTGCGCTTGTGGAATGCAGCGCGGATCAGTTCAGGTATGTATATGCATCAGATGATTACAAAAAGAGAATCCGGGAACTGGGATTTGATTCCATAGACGGGCTGGAGAATGCGCTGTCCAACCAGCGGAGCTATATGTTCCTGATGATTAAAAAGCTGGTGCTCGATGCGGTCATGCAGAAAACCGTTCAGACAGTGGAGTATGTTTACAAGGATGTGTATTTCAGGCTCAGCGTACTGCTCCTCGCAAGGAAAAACGGACGTGCCATGATGACGATGTGCCTGAGTACGTTTGATTCGGAAAGAAAAGTGGAAACGGCACAGGAGATGCTGAATTACAGCAGTGCGCTCCTTTCCACATATGAACTGGTTGTCCTGTTCTACCTGGACAGCAATACCGTGAAGCGTATCTATGCAGCCAATCAGATGCCGGTGTATGACCAGGAGAGCTCGATCGAAGAGAGCCTGAGGAAATTCTGCGAGGCTGAGGTGGAACCTGTAGATCAGGGAAGGTACCTGAGATTTATGGATTTCACGACAATGACGGAACGGGTGGAGGCCAGTCCTCAGAAGTTTGTTCAGAGCATCTTCCGGATGCGCTGGGAGCATGGAAGGAGCAAGTGGTATACGGTCCGCATGACTCAGATACCGACCTTTTCTGAAAAGGTACATATGCTGACAATCCAGAATATACAGGGTAATGTAAGCCAATGGCTTGATATGTTTGTAAACGAGCACCCTGATTTCATTTGAAAACCGGCCGAAAAGCTGTCACAGCGGATGAAGCATATGGCAGATACCTTCCCCCGGTATCTGATGTACCTGATCAGAGAGGAAGGAAGAGGGCGGCGCATGCGTATCCGTTGTTCTCTTTGACGACTGGACAGAGGTGTTATTTGACAGGGTGGATATTCAGAAGATCGAGCCGATGAATGATACCCGATACTATGTGCGGGGATGTACCATTGGAAATTCCTGTTCCTCGGCGCCAACATTGACCATTGACAATAATGCTCCGTATGAATGTGTGTAGGACGAAAGAAAACACTCCTGCAGAGAAAAAGCAAAATCCAAATCACGATAGAAAAGGAGCACGGAAACGATGAAGAAGGGAATCGTTTTTGCAGCAGCACTGGTAACCGCAGCAACCATGGGAATGTCCATGACCGCAATGGCAGCCGGGATCGATATTGACGGAGCAAAGAAGGTAGCACTGGAAGCTGTGCGTCCGACGGAGCAATTATGGACAAGGATGTCGATGTTGACGACTGATCAGAAGATGGAACCACCGCTCAGATCCGTCAGATAAGCAAGCTTATCTGACTGGATCATGAGCAATTCCAGGAGGTGCTGAATAATTACCTATAAGATTGAAATTGCTGCCAGATACTGTTAGAATAAAAGATGTCTGCACATCTTCTGCATCGATTGCAGACGTAGTTCTGAAAAAGACGTGGCCGAAACGCTGTTTTATCGTATATAGATATATCAGTTGTACGCCGTCAGGAACCTTGCGTGATGGTTTAAGTGACTGTTTCCGTGTTATCAGAACAGGAGACCATCCTGGAATGAAATGTATGCACAGTAAGGAGGACGCAGATTATGGAGCTTATTGGAAACCTGAAAAAGAAAGTGGATAAAGCCAGATCCAAAGAAGAGAAGAGGGAACTCATTGAGGAAGCGGGTATGAAACTGAACGATATGGAGCTGGAGATGATCTCAGGCGGAGCCGGACAGGATTTTGATATGGAATACTGGCAGCGGTATTTCCAGGAATGCGAGGAGACTTGGAAGGAGAGTCAGCAACACCATCCGGATCCTCATTC
>CACXFW010000482.1 GCA_902767065.1 uncultured Lachnospiraceae bacterium
CCGCCCCATGAATTCTCAAAAATCGTCCGGTGAGTAAACTCCCCGTCCTGATTTTGTGAGAATTCATGGGGTGCTGAATAGTTACACAATGGGAAGGAAAGATGCACTGCAGACAGTGGAACTTTCCGGTGCCTGGCGGAATCGTCCGGATCCGTCAGGCAGGCTTGCCGGACTATGATCCGTCTCAGAGGCGGGCCGGATGGATCCACAGATCGTGCATCGGAAAAGCCGCAGGCAGCCGGACACGAAATGAATGAGGCAGGGGATTGTGATGGGGAAGATGCATAAGATAAGGGAAGAAAATGAACTGCTGAGCCGTTTGCTCATCAGGCTTTTGCCGGTGCAGGCCGCGATCATTGCGATGAGTTCCGTCAATACCATCGTTGACGGTGTGGTCGCGGCCCGTTTTATCGATGCGTCCACCGTAGGCGTCATCGGCCTGTATTACTCCATGCTTCGCATTCTGGAAGCCTCAGGCGCTGTCCTTCTGGGCGGAGTTACCGTGCTGAGCGGAAGATATCTGGGAAGCGGGAAGATTGAGAAGACGAGGGGCATCACCTCCCTGGGGCTTGCGCTTGCTTTTCTCATCGGAGCGTTCCTGACGGCCGCCAGTTTCCTTGCACCGGGGACGATCTCGGATCTGCTCGGGGCAAACAGGCAGCTTCGGGATGCGCTGTCTACCTATGTGCGGGGATATGCGATCGGGATTATCCCTCAGCTCATGGGACAGCAGCTCGCTTCTACGCTGCAGCTCGAGCGAAAGGAAAAACTGGGCCAGGCGGCGATCGGTATCATGATCGCCTGCAACGTTCTTCTGGATATTCTGTTTGTTGTCATCTGGGACATGGGGATCTGGGGACTTGCGCTTTCGACGTCTCTTTCAAACTGGGCGTATTTTCTTGTGGTCGGGCACTATTACCTGACGAAGCAGGCCCAGCTGAAGCCCAGTCTCAGGCTGATCCTGTGGAGAGAAATTCCCTCGCTGGTGAAAATCGGTTTTCCAAATGCGCTTCTGGTGATCTGCCTTGCGGGAAGAAGCCTGATTCTCAACCGGCTTCTGCTCACGTACTCCGGCAATGACGGACTGAACGCCGCATCTTCGTTCTTTATGATTGTGGGCCTGCTTCTGGCCGTATCGCTTGGTGCCGGCGGGCTGGTCCGGATGCTTTCCAGTGTATTTCTGGGGGAGGACAACCGGGAGAGTCTTCTGTCCCTGATCCGGATTGTTTCCTCATACTCGATGATTCTGGTGACCGGGATTACCATCCTGACAATTGCCCTCTCTTCCATCCTGGCAGGGATATTCTATCCGGACAGGACATCGGAAGTGTTCCGCCTGACCAGGCAGCTCATCATCATCTATGGCTGCGGCTTCCCGGCTGCGCAGATATGTATCATTTTCAGCAATTACTACCAGGCGGCCGGACATCTTCTCTTTGCGAACCTGATCTCGGTGGTGGACGGATTCCTCAGCAGTGTCATTCCTGCCCTGATCCTTGCGCCGCGGCTGGGCGCCACGGGCGTGTGGCTGGCACTCCTGATCGGACTTTTTATCACACTTGGCGTGTCCGTGCTCTATCCCATCATCCGTGGCAGGAGAATCCCCCGATGTCTGGACGAATGGCTGCTCCTTCCGGAGGGCTTTGGTTCCGGGGAGCGTATCGTTCTGCATCTGAAAAATGAAAAAGATGTGGCGCAGACATCGGAAAAGATTCAGGCGTTCTGTACGGCGCATCATCTCCCCGGCAAAACAGGGTTCCATGCCGCGCTCTGTCTCGAAGAGATGGCTGCCAACATTGTCCGGCATGGATTCCACGCGGACAGAAAACATCATGACATTGAAGTCAGGCTGGTCCTCAGGGAGAAGGATACCATTCTGCGCATCAAGGATGACTGCATCCCCTTCAACCCGCAGGAGTGGTATGAAATGGCAACGTCTTTCGAGGATCCGTTTGCGAATATCGGCATCCGCATGGTCATGGAAATCGCCGATGAGGTCGGGTATCAGAGTATACTGGGACTGAATGTACTGACGATGATTGTGTCGGATTCCGGGTATATCCCGGATTCGCCGCGTACATAAAAATGGTTCTGCCTGTACGGCTTTATGCTTTAGCGATAAGGCTCCACCCCCCCTCATTCGCAAAACCCGCGCTTCGCGCTCAGGCGGCTGCCTGCGCATCCGCCTTTATCCTTTTACCCCGCCGCTTGTCAGCCCGGAGGTCAGGTGCTTTTCAATCGCCATGAACAGGATGACCACCGGAACCGTCGCCAGGAGCGAAGCGGCAAACAGATACTGCCATTCGATCATGTTGAAGGAGGAGAACTGGGTGATTCCCACCGTGATCGGACGCTTGTTTGCCGTCGAGATCAGTACGGTTGAGATGGTGTATTCGTTCCACGCATTGATAAATACAAAGATCAGTGTCGTTACAATCCCCGGAGCCGCCATCGGCAGAAGCACCCGGACGAGCGAGCCGGCCGTGGAGCAGCCGTCGATCCGGGCAGCCTGTTCCATTTCCGGGGAGATCGCGACAAATGTTCCGCGGAGCAGCCAGATCGCGAAGGCCTGGTTGAAGGCAGCGTTGATGAAAATGAGCCCGGCGATCGAATCGCTCAGGTGCAGCAGGTTCATCAGCTGGGAGATTCCGATCAGGAGTACCACCGGTGAGAACATCTGGCTCATGATGACAAAACCAAGGAAGATCTTCTTCCCTTTGAAACGCATCCTTGCCATGGCAAAGGCGGCCGGGATCCCGCACAGCATCGCGAGAGCCGTCGCTCCGCCTGCGATCATCAGGGAGTTCAGAAGGAAGCGCGGCACCCCGCGGTTTACGATATCGGAAAGATTGCTCCAGATCCATTTCGTGGGCAGCATATGCAGGAAATACATATCCAGCGTTTCCGCGTTGGAACGGAACGCCGTGATAAACATCACGTAATACGGATACAGCGTCACGACGCAGACCACAAGGACAAATGCGATCAGAACGGCCCGAAGCAGCGTCTTTTTCACCGCGCCGAACCGGAGCCGGACCGCCGCGAGAGCCGAGACCAGAAAGCATGCCATCAGCAGCCAGACCAGGGGACTGTGGCTGACGGACAGGTTCCCGAGCGCCTGGTCGACCGCCTCTTTCATATTGCCGTGAAACAGGAACGAATCAATCTGCGCAAACAGCGCTTCTTTCCCCTCTGTCAGAAGATCCGCATTGTACAGTCCGATCTTTCTCCAGAACAGATAATTATTCATCAGGATGAAAACCGGCACAAGCACAAGGCAGGTTAGAAGAAGCAGACAGGAGGCACTCAGGAGGATCTGGTGCCTTCCGCCCTTCTTTGCGGCTCCGCCCTTTTTCCGCCTCCGGCCGAACCTTATGGCTGCCGCGCTGCCATGCCCCGCGTTTCCGGCTGCCGCGCTGCCATGCTCCGGATTTCCGGATACCGCGCTGCCATGCTCCGGGCTTCCGGCTGCCGGCAGGACCGTTTTTCTTCCGGCGCAGCCGGCCAGGGCGCAAAGGAGTGAAAGAATCATACATGCAGCCATGATCCGGAGGACGACAGAAGAGGGCAGGGAGACGGGAAGAAAGGACCAGATACTCTTTGTGAAGGTCTCCTCGATGGAAAATGCGACCAGCGATGTCTCCTCTCCCTTGGAATTCGTGCGCTTTGTCACCGTCTCATTGATGGTTACCGCCATGCCCTGTGCGCGGAAATCCTCCGCGATCTTTTCCACCCCGGAGCGTACCTCGAGGTAAGTATCGTCACCGACAAAAGTATTGGCCGACTTCTTTGTGTACACATTTGCCGTGAAGCGGTACAGAGGAAGGCTCATCAGAATAGAAGCAAGAACCAGTCCCAGCACCAGAAGAAGGAGAGGGATCTTGTTCTTTGTGCCGGATACGTTCTTCATTCCTGCTCATCCTCCTTTCTCATCACGGTCACCATATAGATGCCGGCGCAGATACACAGGATCACAAAACCGATCACGGACAGGGCGATGGCCGGCCCCTTCTTCCGGTCATAGAAACTGAGCATATACAGATAGGTGATCATGGTATCGGTTTTATTTGCCGGAGCTCCCTTTGTCATCGTGTAGATGATGGGGAAGGAATTGAACACATAGATGATGTTGAGAACCGTGCTCACGGAAAGCGCGGGCTTGACCAGAGGGATCGTGATCCGGAACAGCTGATCCCGGAAACCGGCTCCGTCCACGATGGCAGATTCATACAGGGATTTGTCGATCGACTGCAGTCCGGACAAAACGCAGAAGGCCACAAAGGGGACTGTGACGAAGATGCCCACGCCGCATTCCCAGAGGAATTCCACCTGATAGGAAGAGCGCCAGTTGATGGCTTCCTTAATGATGCCCAGATTCAGGAGCACATTGTTGAGGCTGCCATACTCGTACTTGATGATGTAATTCCAGACGGAAGCCTGGATGACCAGAGAAGTGGCCCAGGGAAAGATCAGGATCGACCGGGCGGCCTTCCGCCCGAAAAAGTCCTGGTTCAGAACAAGCGCGATGATGAAACCGAGCACCGTGGACAGTCCGACAACCGAAATGACCCACCAGAAGGTATTGATCATCACCGTTTTGAAAGCGGGAAGATGCACGGCATCCACATAATTCTGGATTCCATTGAAGCCTCCCACCACACCTGATTTGGAGATCTCGCTGAAGGACAGCCTGAATACGATCCCAATCGGGAAAACCACAAATACTGCAATCAGCAGGATGCTGGGAAGCAGCCACAGGTAAGGTGACAG
>CACXFW010000483.1 GCA_902767065.1 uncultured Lachnospiraceae bacterium
AAGCTGAATACCGGAAGCAGGTGGCAGGATTACTTTCTGTCCGGGATCATCCTTCTGGATGGCCGGGAAGGGGAGGTACTGTCTTTTGATGGGTCTGATCTTTCGGTATCCTGTATGGATCCCGAGGATTCTGAATCTTTGGCAGGGAATGCGTCCGTTGCTTCGGAATCTTTGACAGGGAATGCGTCCGTTGCTCCTGAATCTTTGGCAGGGAATGCGTCCGCTGCCCATACAGGCGCAGCCGCAGACATTGTTTCAGGCGCTGCTGCAGGTACTGACGCAGACATTCCCACTGCCATAGAAACGCCAGCCTCAGATACTGCCGGGGAAACTGGACCAGCCTCCCACACGATCGCGGATGCAAGCGCTGTTCCACAGGACGGTTCGGTCCGCTCGATTCCGGTGGCTGTGATGGGGAACCAGGCGGTGGAAGACCTGATTCACGGGTGGGTCGACGAAGTCTTTCTTCTGCAGCCGGACGGTGTTGCGTTTCCGACCAGATTCCTGGACAGCCTGGTCCAGATGGGAATCCAGGTCAGCTATACGATGGCCGCGGTCAGCGAGAGCGACTGGTTTGCCACGGAGATCGGGAGGGTCGGCCCTTATAAGGTTCTGACCAGCAGCGTCCGCTTCATCTCGGCGGGACAGTATATCGTCAAACGCCTGATCGATATTGCGGGCGGGATCGTCGCATGTGCGATCACAGGTGTTCTGTGCCTCTTTGTGGGACCTGCGATCTACCTGAAGTCTCCGGGCCCGATCTTCTTCACCCAGGAACGGGTGGGGCAGAACGGCAAGCCGTTCCGCATGCATAAGTTCCGCAGCATGTATCTCGACGCCGAGAAGCGCAAGGCGGACCTGATGGCGCAGAACAAGATCGCGGACGGCATGATGTTCAAGATGGATGACGATCCCAGGATCATCGGCAGTGAGAAGAAGAACCGCAAAGGCAAGCCTGCCGGGATCGGAAACTTCATCCGGAACACCTCGATCGATGAGTTCCCACAGTTCTATGACGTGCTGCGGGGGCGTATGAGCCTCGTCGGCTGGCGGCCCTGCACGATGGCTGAGTGGGAGAAGTACGACATGCAGCACCGCATCCGTGCCAGCATGAAGCCGGGCCTGACCGGGATGTGGCAGGTCAGCGGGAGGAGCAATATCACCGACTTTGACGAGGTGGTACGGCTCGACCGGTATTATATCGAGAACTGGAGTCTGGGGCTGGATCTCAAGATCCTGCTGAAAACGGTTGTGATTGTCATCAGGGGGAGCGGCGCGGAATAGACGAATCAGATCAGGGCGGTTCTGGGGAACCGCCTTTTTGACTTCCCCGGGTGTCCGGCATCGGAAAGGGAAGAACCTCTGAACTCAGAGGTTCCCTGCAAGGATGGCAGAGGAATGGAGACAAGGCAAATGAATGTGCGTCTGCCGGAGGAATGGATCCGGAAAAAGCCAGTCAGATATATCTGGTTTGCACTGTGCACGGCAGCTCTTCCGGTGTGCTTCCTGCTTTCGGTCTTTGATGAGGTTCACTTCAACAAGATCGTGATCATGGCCGCGTTCGCTGTGTTCTGTATCTGGATCTTCGGGATCCGGGAGCATCGGAGGATCGGACGGCTGTCCATGATGGACCGGTTCGTGATCGCGATGGCAGTGGCGGTGACTCTGACGACCCTCCGGGCGTCGGACCTGATGGCGGATTATGAAGGGATCGCCTATACGCATGTGGAAGAGCTGCAGAGGCTGTTCGCGGCGGCGGTGATTGCCTGCTTCGTGTATCAGTATCAGAGGAAGGCATTCCGGGCTGGAATGCAGGTGATCTCCTGGATCATCTGGGGGACGGCGATCTACCAGCTGTATGTCTATGTGCCGCAGTTGACGGAAGCCGGAGACGGGACGTTTGCAGCTCTCGAAACGAATCTCCGGGGGCTGCATTACCAGTATCTGGTCTGTTCGGTATACCGGCATCCGATTCCCTGTGCGACGGCGTTCGTAATCGGAATCGCGCTTCCTCTGGTTTTCCGCTGGTGGTGGCTGGATCTGATCCTGAAGCTGGTCTATGTGCCGGCTATCCTGATTACGTATTCGCGGTCGGGGTGGATCGGAGGGATTGCCGTTTTGCTTCTTCTTGCGTTTGAGCTGATCCATCAGCGCTATCCGAAGTTGGGGAGATGGTGGATTGTGATTGCGGCGGCATTGCTGCTTGCAGCGGTCTTGCTGTACGTCTGGATCTTCCATCTTGACAGCAGGGGGGGCTCGATCGGTGGGATGGAGAATGGCAGGATCCGGTACTGGATGTATGCGCTAACCGTTATGTTTCCGGAAAGACCATTGATCTCAAAGCTTTTTGGAAACGGTTTCTATACCTCGGTTGTGATGGATCAGACGCCGGTACCGATGCCCGGGTTTCCGGCAATCGATAACGGGTTTGTGACATTGTTCTATGAACAGGGAATCCTCGGTTTTTCCGCAGTGATCTGCCTGTTCTTTCGTGCGTTTCGTTCAGTATGGTCGATCGATGAGAACCGGTATTATGCAATCGCGCTTATTGGCGCAGCTGTGACGGGGCTGTTCTATGAGATTCAGTTCTGGGCGCAGATCGGGTTTCTGATGGCAGTGATGCTGGCAGTATTCTTTGGACGGGGAATGGCGGGGGCTGTTCCTGAGGATTATGGAGAGGGAGAGTAAGGATGAAAAAGGCAAAGGTTGTAGCGATGGACGGGTGCCTGGACGAGGAGGAAGAGCCACTGCTTCAGGCTGAGACAGGGGACAATGAAGCAACGAATCAGATGGTGAAGTTCTATCTGGACATGAACCTGCAGGCGCAGGAGACAGTACGGAATATCGTAAGGGCTGTCTGGGAGACGGAGAGAACCCGCGGAAACCTGCTGAGCCAGAGAAGGCATGTGGGACGGAATCATATCTGAGAACGATGCAACCATATGAGCACAGGGTGTATCCGGATGACGCATTGCGAAAATCAGGATATCCTACGCACTGGCACAGGCTCCGTTGTAGTAAAAGATGAAATTCAAGAGTGGATAAATGCTCGAAAGCTTTGATTTTATCGGGCTTCTGAGGGGCTGAAAGGCAGGAACCTGCTGCAAGCTTACAGGATGGATGAAAAGGAGCTGAAAACCATC
>CACXFW010000484.1 GCA_902767065.1 uncultured Lachnospiraceae bacterium
GATCCGCATGACTGTGTCATTCTGGGCAACCGCTATGAGTCCCAGCTGATGGCGATCCTGGCCGGGGCCGGCTGTATCATCGTGTGTCTGGGCGCACCGGTTTCCAAGACGATCCAGCATATGGCCAGGGAGCATGGGACGACGGTTCTTGTGACAGAGCTTGATACGTATACGGTTGCCCGGCTGATCAATCAGTGCATGCCGATCGATTTCTTTATGAAGTCGAAAGACCTGATGACCTTCGGGATGAATGATTATACGGATCAGATTCAGGAGTCCATGCAGAAGAAGCGTTATCGGGACTTCCCGATCCTGGACAAGCAAGGCTGTTACATCGGAACGATCTCGCGCAGGAACCTGCTGGGAGTGCGCAAAAGGGCGCTGATCCTGGTGGACCACAATGAGGTCTCACAGGCAGTCGATAACGTGGAAAACGCGGAGATCCTGGAGGTGATAGACCATCACCGCCTGGGCTCTCTGGAGACGGTCAATCCGGTTTTCTTCAGAAATGAGCCGGTGGGCTGTACGGCGACGATCATCTGGCAGATGTTCCACGAGAAGCAGGTCCAGATCCCGCAGAATATTGCAGGGCTGCTACTGAGCGCGATTCTTTCCGATACACTGCTTTTCCGCTCTCCAACCTGTACTATTCTGGATAAACAGGCGGCGCAGGAGCTTTCCCGGATCGCGAAGGTCGACCCGGAGGAGCATGCGAAGGCGATGTTCACGGCCGGGTCTACACTGCGCGATAAGACGCCGGAGGAGATTTTCTACAATGACTTCAAGACCTTTGACAATAATGGGCTGATTATCGGGATCGGACAGGTGACCTCCATGAGCCAGCCGGAGCTGGAGGAGATCGCGGGGCGTATGAAGCCATTTCTTGAGAAGCAGTATACGGAGAAAGGACTGGACCTTGCCTTCTTTATGCTTACGAATATCATCAGCGAAGATACGCTCATGCTCTGCTACGGAAAGTCAGCAGGCGAGCTGGTCCGGAATGCGTTTGGCGTAGAGGTGAAGGACAACGAGGCGAAGATGAAGCGTGTGGTCTCGCGTAAGAAGCAGGTTGTGCCCCTGATAATGGATGCATTGAACCGGGACCAGGATGTATAAAGCGGGATGGACAGAAATGAAAAAGGAGATCTGGCGGGCAGGGAATATGCTGTACCCGCTTCCGGTTGTCATGGTGAGCTGTGCGCGAAGCGGTGAAAAACCGAACATTATCACGCTGGCCTGGACCGGTACGGTATGTACGAATCCGCCCATGGTTTCGATCTCCGTGCGGCCTGAGCGGTATTCTCATGACATCATTGATAAGACCGGTGAGTTCGTGATCAATCTTGTGACGAAGGACCTGGTACATGCCTGTGACTGGTGCGGGGTTCGTTCCGGCCGGGAGCATGACAAGTTTGCGGTGTGCGGTCTGGATGCGGAAAAAGCCAGGGAGATGTCATTTGCCCCGCTGATCCGGCAAAGTCCGGTGAATCTCGAGTGCCGGGTTACACAGAAGATTCCGCTCGGATCCCATGATCTGTTTCTCGCGCGGGTCGTCTGTGTGCATGTGGATGGAAACGGGCTGGATGAGAACGGACGATATGACCTGGGGAGAGCGGGACTGGTGAGTTATTCCCACGGTGAATACTTTGCGCTGGGAGAGAAGCTTGGATCCTTCGGGTATAGTGTAAAGAAGGCGTCTGCGGTGGCCGGAAAGAAAGCAGATGCGGCCGGCGGAAGGAAAGCAGGCGCATCGGCCGGAAAGAGTATGGGCACGGCCAGTGGAGAGAATGGGGATCATACCGGCGGAAGAAAAGGAAACAGGAGTAAGAGAAGGGGAATATGAGGAGAAAGACGTGGCGGCTGCCCTGCATCGCGCTGACGATAGGGCTGATGCTTGGCATGCCGGTATCAGCAGAGGAAATCATCGTTTCGGACCCGGACAGCCTGACAGAGACGGCCGGGACTGCGGAGGGTGACGGGAGTATCGATGGTATCGAAGACAATGGAATGGGAATCGGCGATGCGGCTGCAGACGGTGATCTGAGCGGGCTGTTTGTCGAGACAGGCGAGGAGGTCATTTCCCGGAAGGGAGAGACGATCGATGACGCACGGATGGCGGATGAGGAGCGGACCGGTTCCGGAGACGGCGGAAGCACGGTTGCGATCGGACATCTGTATGAGATTAATGGCGTGCTGGTGCGGAATTCGGATTTTCCTTCGGCACATTATGAGTGCTGGACCTATGCCAACAATGTTTATGCGAAGATCTGGGGCCATAATTTCTGGAACCTGTTCAACGATACGGAGAATATGCTCCGGAATCTGCCGGACGAAGAGCTGACCCTGACACCGGAGCATCTGAAGGCGTATGTGAGTGCCGCCCCGGCGGGAGCAGCGCTAAGGGTGTGCGATGCGCAGTACCTGCATGCGGACGATGGCTGGGGGCACAGCCAGATCATCATTTCCCATGATGAAAATGGATTTACGGTGTTCGAGGGCGGCCTGGCAGCGTGGCCGCACCGCAGAGAGGCTTACTATACCTGGACCGGCTACTGCTATTCGGGCTGGCCCGGAAAGTACCATTACATCAAGTATATTAAGTGGCCGGGGGCTTCACCGTATTCGGAGGGCGCAGCAGGAGGAAATGCGCTGGATCTGGGGGCGTCAGGGGAGGAGACGCTGATGACCTCGCTTGAGGAAACAGTCCGTGGCCTGTTTGACCTGGTCGGGGACCTGGTCAACGGAGAGGCGAAGCCGGAGGAAATCGAGAGGGTGACACAGGTCATTGAGCAGGTCGCAGAGGCAAGGGAAGC
>CACXFW010000485.1 GCA_902767065.1 uncultured Lachnospiraceae bacterium
GGGGCGGGCAAGGTGCGAAGCACCTCTGACCGCCCACAATGAGGAACGCGAAGCGTTCCGAGTAAGTGGGGGTGCTGAATAGTTACCTGCATTTTACCACAGAATCGGAAAACCTCCGGCAAAACGGCGGAGGTTTTCCATTAAGACTTTTCTAATCTTTCTATTCCGACGCTTCAAGGTCCTGCCTGAACGCAATCCCGAGCTCTTCCAGCTGCTTTTCGGAAACCCTGCCCGGTGCCTGTGTCATCAGGTCAGAGGAATCCTTGACCTTCGGAAATGCAATCACGTCGCGGATGGAATCCAGCCCCAGCATCATCATGACGACACGGTCAAGCCCATACGCAAGTCCGGCGTGCGGCGGGACACCATACTCAAATGCGTTCAGCAGGAAGCTGAACTGTTCCTTTGCCTGCTCCTTCGTAAAGCCCAGGCATTCAAACATCTTCTCCTGGATATCCGACTGATGGATCCGGACCGAACCGCCGCCGATCTCCGCTCCATTCAGCACAATGTCATACGCCTCGGCGCGCACTTTCGACAGGTCTTTCGACGGATCCAGGTACTCCAGGTCCTCCTCCATCGGCATGGTAAACGGATGATGCATCGCCTGGAAGCGGTTCTCCTCCTCGCTCCATTCAAACTGCGGGAACTCCACAACCCACAGGAATTCAAATCTGTTCCGGTCGATCAGGCCCAGCTCCTTCGCAAGGTGGCACCTGAGCGCGCCCATGGTCTCCGAGACCAGCCTGAACTGGTCCGCTCCGATCAGGACCAGGTCTCCCGTCTCAGCGCCTGCTGCTTTCACGATCGCGTCGATCTCCTCAGGCGTCATGAACTTCGCGAACGAACACTTCGTTCCGCCCTCCTTCAGCTGGATATACGCCAGTCCCTTCAGGCCGTATCCCCTGACGAATTCCGTAAGGGCGTCGATCTTCTTACGCGGCATGTCCGCCTGCCCCTTCACGGTAATTGAGCGCACATACCCGCCGTTTTTCACGCAGTCCGCAAATACGCCGAAGCCGCAGTCCTTCACGGTGTCGGAGAGATCGACAAGCTCCATGGAAAAACGAAGATCCGGTTTGTCCGAGCCATAGCGGTTCATGGCATCAATCCACTTCATCCTGCGGAAAGGAACGCTGATCTCAATTCCGAGAACCTCCTTCCACAGATACTGAAGCAGGCGCTCATTGACATCGATGACATCATCGATGCCGACGAAGCTCAGCTCCATATCCATCTGGGTGAATTCCGGCTGGCGGTCCGCGCGAAGGTCCTCATCCCGGAAGCATCTGGCCAGCTGGAAATAGCGGTCATACCCGGCCACCATGAGCAGCTGCTTGTAGAGCTGGGGAGACTGGGGAAGCGCAAAGAAGGAGCCCGGATAGATCCGGCTGGGAACCAGATAATCCCTGGCGCCCTCCGGCGTGCTCTTGCCCAGCATCGGGGTCTCGATCTCGAGGAATCCCTCCTTCGCCATGAACTCGCGCGACAGCTGCGCCACACGGCTCTTCACCATCAGGTTCCTCTGAAGGTCAGGGCGGCGCAGATCCAGCGTGCGGTTCTTCAGGCGCAGTTCCTCCTTCGTCTGGCTGTTCTCCTCCACCGGAAACGGAGGCGTCTGGGATTCCGACAGGATTCTCAGGTCCGTTGCGCACAGCTCCATGGTACCTGTTGCCAGCTTTTCATTGACAGCGCCGCCGCGCTTCTGGACGATGCCGGTCACCGCAAGGACATACTCGCTGCGGATATTGCCCGCCTTCGCAAATCCCTGTGCGCCGATCTTCGTCTCGTCGAACAGAATCTGCATAAGGCCGGAGCGGTCCCTCAGATCCACAAAGATCAGGGAACCAAGGTTCCTCCTCTTCTGTGTCCATCCCATCAGCGTCAGTGTCTGCCCGATCATGTCCTGAGTGACTTCCCCGCATCTTACGCTGCGCTTCAGTCCCTTCATTGATTCAGCCATTTCCAGGTACCTCCTTCATCTTCCTGTCGATCATCTCATCAATCCGTTCCAGGTAATTCCGGATGTCTTTTACATTTTCAATCCGTTCGATCCGGCCGTCTTCGTATACGATTTTCGTCGAGCCGGATGCGCCAAGGGCAAGTATACACTCAACCTCTTCCATTATCAAGATATTATAGATTCCAGCCTTTCCCGGCCTGGCGTACCCGACATTTTCAAAATTGCCGGCCATATTCTTCTGCCGGTACAGGTAATACGGGGTCATTCCCAGACGCTCGCACCCCTCTTCGCAGCGCTCCATGATCCGGTCGGAGGCATGAAATGAGATCTTCTCGTACTCATCCATATGCAGCGCCAGTCTGGCCGCACGCTTAAGGGCAAGGGCATGTACCGTCACATCATCCGGGTTCAGCGCCTCGATCCTTTGCATGGTGTATTCGACCTCCTCCAGCCCTTCCCCCGGAAGCCCGACGATCAGGTCCATATTGATATTGTCGAATCCAAGTTCCCTCGCCATGTCAAATGCGCGGACGGTATCCTCCACCGTATGCCTGCGTCCGATCAGATCCAGCGTCTTCTGGTTCATGGTCTGCGGGTTGACGCTGATCCTCGTGACCGGATGCTTCCGGATCACCTCCAGCTTCTGCCTCGTAATGCTGTCGGGCCTTCCGGCTTCCACGGTGTATTCCATCAACCGGGACAGGTCAAAGTTTTCCTCCACCGCGCCAAGAAGCCGCTCCAGCTGCTCAGCCTCCAGCGTGACAGGGGTTCCGCCTCCGATGTAGACCGTGTGCAGAATCTTTCCATGAAAGAAATCCCGGCATGAGCGCATCTCCCAGATCAGCGCGTCCAGGTATTCATCCACCCTTGTCTTCCACAGGCTGATCGGACTCGATGAGAAAGAACAGTACAGGCAGATGCTCGGGCAGAACGGGATTCCGATATAGAGGCTGTATCCGTTCTTTGTGTCGATCCCGCGCAGGATCCGTCTCTCCCGCTCCGCGATCCTTACCGCGAGATCTGCCTTCCCGGGACTGACGTAATATCTTTCCTGCATCCTGCGCCTGGCGTCAGGAACAATCCCCCGCATCCCGGGCGAAGAGCCATTTTCCTGCTCTGGCAGCCTTAAGCCTGAATCCGAAGCCTGCTCTGGCAGCCTGCGCGAGATTTCAGACTCCTGCTCCTCAACGAGCTGCATGGCAAGCTTGACCGGGCGGATCCCCGTGAGATTGCCCCAGGGAAGATCCCTTCCGGTCAGCTCCCGCAGCATCTCGTAGAGATTGCGCTTGATCAGGTTCTTCACGACGCTTCTGTCCGCCCCGGGAGGAACCGGGATCATTCTGGAAGAAGAGGAACGGATGGAGAGGGAGAGATGCTCCGGAAGAACCCACGCCTCGATCACCAGATCCGCCCCGTCCGGAGAAAGGCTTCCCGGGTCAGATACCTGTGTACGGACACCCTGAAAGAATGCGATCACCAGGGTATAGATATCATATTCATAGCTCCTGTCATTCAGGAGAATCGCAATCCGCTCCATACCGCACTCCTGATCAATGATCTCTGCCTGTACGGCTGCCCCGCATGAAGGTACACTCAGACTGCGCGAAAACCGGGCAGCCTCAGCTGCCCGTGCAAATCGCGAACGTCAGGACCTTTACAGTTCCTTCACCGGTCTCAGTTATTTCTGAACAGTGCCTTACTGCAGAAA
>CACXFW010000486.1 GCA_902767065.1 uncultured Lachnospiraceae bacterium
CCGGATCAGGTCGCTGAGATGTTTGCTGTAGAAGAAGTCATGTGTCAGCTGATCGTATTCCTTCCACAGAGGAAGCGTCTGGCACACAGATTCCCGCGGGCAGGCTGAAGCCCCCTCCTCAAGGCATGCCACAGCCGCCAGAGATCCCTCCATCAATTCAATGATTTCACCGACCGAGTATTCCTCCGGCTTTCGAAGAAGCCTGTATCCTCCGCCTTTCCCGCTCGCTCCGACAAGGAGTCCGCCGGAAACCATGTCTTTTACGATAATCTCAAGGTATTTCTTGGAAATCCCCTGCCTCGCGGCAATCTCCTTCAATGGAATATAACCTCCGTTTCCATTCTCCGCAAGATCAATCATAACACGGATCGCATATCGTCCTCTCGTTGAAATCATACCAAACCCTCCTTCCCATTTTTATCCTATTCTACAGTAGGCTGATGGGTTAATCAAGAATTGTTTGGCACAATTCACGCCCGCCCAGGAACGATACCTTATGTTACAGGTCACAACCCGGCCAGCTTATCGTTACCATATCACTCCATCTCAGTTTTGGGTTGTGAGACAGGTTCCACTGATACTATAATAGTAACTATTCAGCACCCCATGAATTCTCACAAAATCAGGACGGGTTCTGTGCGCAGCCTCCCGGATTCAGCGATCAGGAAAGGATAATGGTAAAACATGAATTCAAGTAAGCAAGAATATCTGTTGGAAAGCAGGCTGAAAAAGCTGGATCCCGAACTGCACCAGCGATTCAGGGATACCGTCTTTGCCATGCAGAATACTCTGTTCCGGTTCAGACAGCTGTTTCCTGAGTTCACAGATCACTCCTCACTGCACAGCGTATCCGTGATTCAGTTCTGCAACCAGATTATTGGCCCTCAGCAGATTCAACAGCTGAGCGCGGACGAGATCTATATGCTCCTTGTCGGCTGCTATCTGCACGATGTCGGAATGGGCATTTCCAGGGATCAGTATGAGGTATTCCGTCGTCAGATTCCCTTTGGCGATTACCTTGAGAAGCATCCGGATTCTCCCATTGATCATATCATCCGGGATTTTCACCAGGAATTCAGTGCGGCATTTATCCGGAAGTACTCCGATTTTCTGGAAATCCCTTCGCCCGAACATGGATGGGGAATCATCCAGATCTGCCGCGGTCACAGGAAGACGGATCTCCTGGATCCGGCGGAGTATCCGTCGGAGTTTACCATGCCGAACGGTTCCACGGTTCACCTTCCGTATCTTTCCGCTTTGATTCGTCTGGCTGATGAAATCGATGTCCTGGCTTCACGCAATCCCCTGATGCTCTATGATATGGAATCATTTATTGACCCGAAGGAGATTGCTTACCATAAAAGGCATCTGGCAGTACAAAGTATGAATATCACCAGGGACGCATTTGAGCTGCTCGTTGCCCCCGCGGATCCGGAGACAACCCGGATGATCACGGATATGAAGAAGAAAATGGAACAGACGCTCCAGTACTGCCGTAAGGTCGCCGAAGCCACCTCCCCCTTCCGGATCAGCCAGAAAGAGGTGACCCTTACACATCTGCAGCAATAGACACCACCCAGATTTTCTGCCTGCGCATCCTCGTCTTGCTCATCAGGGAGTGGATTGCTATGGCAGCCATACAGGCAGAAACATTTACAGCTTCATGGAGCAGATTTATGAACGAAGAAAAGAAGCCCAGGCTCAGAACAGTCATCAGGTTCATCGGGGTCAGGAGTGCTGTTGCAGCGCTGCTCGTGTTCCTGCTGACGATCGCCGCGACATGCGCAGGATGCTACCGGCTCTACCGCGCCATAAAGGAAGACATCCAGCTTCAGGGAAAGGTCAATGCCGTGGAGGCGGCGAAAGCGTTTGACAGGTATCTTCTTGTGCGCAAGAGCACCGTGATCCTTTCCGCCTATGTTGTGGACGAGATGATGCGGCAGGGAAGGCCGAACAGCGAGATCCTGGAATACCTGTCCGCTCAATCCCTCAGTATCAAGAAGTCGATCGACAAGGACTATACCGGTCTGTATGGCTGGGTCAACGGAGAATATCTGGATGGGGACGGATGGGTCCCCGATGCGGATTATGTTCCGGTTGAGCGTCCATGGTACCTGGAAACCATTGCTGACGACAG
>CACXFW010000487.1 GCA_902767065.1 uncultured Lachnospiraceae bacterium
ACCAGCAGGAACTGACTGTTCTGATGAGGCGTCTTCCCGGGATCGAGCAGATTGATCCCGTCATCTGTCTGCAGCGACCAGTTGTTGTGCTTGCCGGATCCGTTCACTCCGGCAAACGGCTTCTCGTGCAGCAGGCAGCGCATGTCATGCCACGACGCCACCCTTTTAAGGGTCTGCATGACCAGGTGGTTGTTGTCCACCGCAAGGGATGCGTTCTCAAAGATGACGGCAAGCTCATGCTGCGCGGGCGCAACCTCATTGTGCTGTGTCTTGGCCGGAACCCCGAGCCGCCACAGCTGCTGGTTCACATCCTTCATGAAGGAGGCGACCCTGGTGCGGAGGGATCCATAATAATGGTCATCCAGCTCCTGTCCTTTGGGCGGCATCGCGCCGAACAGGGTACGCCCGGTATAGACCAGGTCTTTGCGCTTATGGAAGGTTTTCTTGTCGACAAGGAAATATTCCTGCTCCGGCCCGACACAGGGACGGACCTTTCTGGAGGTGGTATTCCCAAACAGCCTAAGCAGCCTGAGCGATTCTTTGTTGATCGCGTCCATGGAGCGCAGAAGCGGCGTCTTGAAGTCAAGCGCTTCCCCGTTGTAGGAGCAGAACGCGGTCGGAATGCAGAGCGTAGCGCCGGCAGCATCCTTGCGCACAAAGGCGGGGGAAGTCATATCCCACGCGGTATAGCCCCTCGCCTCAAAGGTTGCCCTGAGTCCTCCGGAGGGAAAGGACGAAGCGTCCGACTCCCCCTTGATGAGGTTCTTCCCTGACAGTTCCAGCAAGACCTTGCCGTCCTCTCCGGTGGAGGACAGAAACGAATCATGCTTTTCAGCCGTGGTTCCGGTCAGCGGCTGGAACCAGTGGGTGTAATGGGTCGCCCCCTTCTCGATCGCCCACTGCTTCATCGCCTCCGCGATCTCATCCGCGACGAGATGGTTCAGTTCCCCGCCTTCATCGATTGCCTTGTGAAGCTCCTTATAGACATTCTTCGGCAGTCTGGATCTCATGACGTTGTCAGAGAACACGTCCTCGCCATAGATTTCAGCAACGTTGAATCCCTCTTCCATGGATACTCCTGCTCCTTCCTGCAGATGCCCGTACCCTCAGATAAACAAAGGAGCCTTCCGATGCCTGATCACCGGAGTGCTCCTGAACATCCGCATTGGTTACTGTACATCATATCCACTGATTCAGTCAATGTTCAGATAGACATCTTCTCTCTGGTGGAAGCCGCCCTCGATGATCACCTCATCCATGTTCTCCTTTGTCACGGCGACCGGCTCAAGCGGATAATACGGAACCTCCCCGCTTCCGTCATTCATTGTCTGCGTCACCGCGATGGTACGGTCCGGATCGGTGATATCCTCGCCCTTTGCCATCGCGACCGCAAGCCTTGCCGCGGTGCTGGCTTCCTTGTCGACGGACTTGTAGACCGTCATGGTCTGGGTTCCCTCTTCAATCCGCTGGCATGCGCTCAGCTCCGCATCCTGCGCGACGACGGGCACCTTACCAGCCATTTTATTCTCGGTCAGGGCGCGGATCGCCTGCCCTGCCAGATCGTCATTCCCGCACATGATGCCGTCGACCTTCCCGCCGTTTTTTGCAAGGCCCTCCGAGACCGCGTCAAATGCAAGCTCGGCGAGCCAGTTGTCACAGAAGGTGGAGTACACGATGGTGATGCCGGTCCCCCGGAGGGCTTCCTCGAACCCCTCCCGGACAAGCGCGACGTTATAATCGGCGGAGGACCCCTGGATCTGGAAGATCCTGCCTCCGTCCGGAAGGCTTTTTGCCAGCGCCTCTCCCATCAGGGTGCCGACCATGCGGTTGTCAAAGGAAATGTACAGATCCGATCCGACGTCCCGGATCATCCGGTCATAGCAGATAATCCGGATGCCTGAAAGCTGTGCCTTCTTCACGACGTCCTTCAGTGCTTCCGCGTCGATGGGGATGATCGTGATGACGTCCATTTTCTTGTCGATCAGATACTCGATCTGGGAGATCTGCTCCTCCACATCCCCGTTCGCGTTCTGGACATTTACCTCCGCCCCAAGGCTCTGGGCCGTCGCGACAAAGACGTCCCGGTCCCTGAGCCATCGCTCGATGACAAAGGAGTCAAAGGAAATCCCGATCCGTACAGGCTCCTCCCCCGTCTCGCTGAACTCTTCCTTCTCCCCTGCCGGGGCCTTGCCGGGCATGGAGCATCCGCTCAGCACGGCTGCCAGGACCATAGTCATGAATAAGACTGGAATCGCTTTTTTCATAGGTTCTGTTCCCTGTACTCTCTTGGGGTCATCCCTGTCTGCTTCTTAAAGATCCGGCTGAAATAATTGGGATCGGCGTAGCCGGACTGCAGGCCGGCTTCACGGATCGTAAGGACCGGCCGCCCCAGAAGCTCCTTCGCATTCCGGATCCTGAGCGAGGTCAGATAATCGATAAAATTCTCACCGATCTCCTCCTTGAACAGTTTGCTGAAATAGTAAGGGCTGACATTCACTTCCTTCGATACGTCATCCAGGGACAGCTCCCTCCGGAAATTCTCCTGGATGTATTTGCAGGCCCTCGATACGGTCGACTCATCCTTCTCCTCCGCCTGGTTGTGGATCGTTCCCGTGACGCTTGTCATATGGTCCAGAAACCAGTTCCGGATTTCCTGGGCACTCTTTAGCCCGATGATCTGTGTCAGGTAATCCTTGCGGAAATCGAAGGCATAGTTCACAGATCCGGCGTTGAAGGCCTCATGCTCCGAACGCAGGACGATCTCCAGCGCCTTCAGCCGCATACTGTCGAGGTCGTTCGGGTCGTGCCGGACCATCCAGTCGCAGAACTCGCCTATTTTCTCCCGGACAACAGCCACATCCCCCCTGGCAAGAGCCGTGAAGGCGTCCCGCTCCAGTTCGATGGGATAATCGTCCTCATAAACCCCGTGTGCGGAGATGTCTTCGATATGCACGACCCTGGCGCGCGAGTCCCTCAGCGCGTTTACCGCCTCCTGGTAGCTCATCCGAAGGTCCGCGAACCGGCAGATCCTGCCGATACCCGCGCGAAACCGCATGGACAGCATCTCGCTGAGCCGGATCAGGAGCGCGCGCATGTTGTTGATCGCCTCGATTCTCTCGTCATAGGTCAGCGTCTCATCTTCATGGGGTACCACCAGCACGATACGGTCGCTCATGACCGGTCCGATGATGCAGCGCTGAAAGGACTTGATGACAGAACGGATCTGCAGATAGTTCTCCTGCGCCTTCACGCGGCTCTCCACCGGGCTGAGCGGCCCGTCCTCCGTCTCCTCTTCCCCGAAGCGGATCACCTCCACATAGGCTTCCTTCTCCCGGATCTCCAGAAGCTGCCGGTAGTATTCTTCATCCTGCATGTCATCCGAGAGCAGCATGCCTGTCACAAACCCGTTCTCAACGACGGGAATGATGGTTTCGAGCTTCTCCTGGATCTTCAGCTGGTCCGACCGCCTCTCCCTTATCCGGTCGACCTTCTGCATGGCGCTCTGAACGGTCTGAAGGATGAGGCTGCGCGAGACCGGCTTCATGATGTACTTCTCCACGCCAAGCGATATGGCGTCCTTGGCGTAGTCAAACTTGTCGTAGGCCGAGATCACGTAGAACAGGCAGGACGAATTGAAGGACCGGATCTCACGGATCGCGGCGATGCCGTTGATCCCGGGCATCTGGATATCCATGAACACAATGTCCGGATGGAAGCTTTCCGCCTGTTCGATCGCCGTCCTTCCGGACTTTGCGGTTGCGATCTCCACCTTCTCCCCGTATTCGCGTGAAATGATCTCCCGCAGGGATTCCACCATGATCCCTTCATCGTCTGCTATCAGAATCCGATACATAGTCTTTCTCCTCTGTCGACGAGAGTTTATTCCTGACAAGATCCGGCCGGATGCCGGTCCCGTAATCGGAACCGCTTCGGCCTTCGGACCCGTTCTTGCGGACGGTATCCGGCTCCTTTGGAAGGAGAACCGTGACCTCCGTTCCCGTCCCCGGTCCGTCGCTCCAGATGCTGAACAGGTTTTTCCGGTTATAGTACAGCTCCAGGCGGGAAATGACATTCTCCATCGCGATGCCGGTGGAGTCTTTTTCCTCCTCATCCGGACTGTGCGCCTCGATCCCGCTGCGGTCCATGATCGCCTCGATCTGCTTCCGGGTCATACCGGTACCGTTGTCGGAGACCGTAATCCGGACACAATCCGTTCCGGATTCATTTTCATTTTCCGGCACAGGATCCACCGCCAGCGTCACGATTCCGTTCTCGTGGTCATCATGGATTCCGTGCTGGATCGCATTTTCAACGATCGGCTGCAGGATCATGCTGGGCATGCGCATCTGCTCCAGGTCGACCGTCTCATCGATCTGCTTCTCATAATGGATGTCCCCGGAAAACCGGACATTCAGGATGTAGATATAATTGTCCACCGACGCGATCTCCTCGGACAGGGCCGCGTCGCCTCCCGTCTTCTTCACGTTATAGCGGAAGAACTGTGCCATGCGGGACAGGAAGAGCTCTGTCCGGTCCGCCCCCTCCATCATGGCCAGCTGTGATCCCGCGTTCAGGCTGTTAAACAGAAAATGCGGATTGATCTGGGCCTGCAGGAACTTCAGCTGAGCCTCCTTCAGGTGCGCCTCCATGGAGAGCTCATTTTCCTTCATCTGCGCCTCCTTCTCAAGGGAGGCGCGCTGGGATTCGATGTAAGTACGGATGCTCCCCAGCATTTTGTGAAACGCATTCGTCACGACGCCGACCTCATCCGCCTGCCTTGACTTCGGGACGTCGACAGAGAAGTCTCCGCCTGCCACTCTCTCCGCCGCCTCGGAAAGCTTGCCGAGAGGGCCGATCATCGCGCGCACGCTCACGGCACAGATCGTCAGGGCAAACGCGCTGATGACGAGAATCATCAGAAGGCTCATGCGTTCCACGGCCCGCATGCTGCGAAGCAGTGACAGGTAGTTTTCCGTATTCTGCGCGAACCGCCTGCTGTTCAGGGTATAGATATAGTCGTTGATGTAGCCGAACAGCTCGCTCGCCCGGGCAAAGCTGGCCTTGTATTCCTCGACATTCCTGCCGCGCCTTGCCTGGATTGCATCCTCCGATACCGTCAGGTAGGACTGCGTCATGGAGCGGATATTCTTCTCAAGCATCAGGAGCTCATTTCCCACATTCCGGTCGTTCAGGCCGTCGGTCTGGTCCCTCAGCTCCTGCTCATAGCGGTAGAAGTTCTCAAGGGAAGAGGAGCTTTTCGTGCTCAGGTACTCATACATGCTGCCCTGCGCCGTCTGCAGGGTGTCTGCCAGGTTCACGATCACGGCGTTGGACGCGAATACCTGATTGATCTGCTGCACCGTCTCGCTGCTCACCCGGAATGCAACCACGTTCGCGCTCAGAACCAGGAGCAGGACAATCGCGATCACTGCCGTAATCCGCGTCTGGACCGAGGCAAAAAAACGGATCTGGTTCTTCTTCATCCTGCCTCCTCTCCATCTGACACAGCCTCTTTCTCCTTCTGCTGGTACCGCGCGGCGGTCACCGGCGTGATGCCGGACAGGGTAATATTGTAATAGCTGCTGACCCTGCCAAGCTCGAGGTACTCGTTCAGGGCCTGTACGCTGTCCTCTCCGAGCGCGTCCGTATCGATGGTCATGGTCACCGGGATCAGCTCCTGGCGCAGGGCCTGCAGGATCTGGTCTGTCACATAATACCCGATGACCTGCACCTCACCGACCAGGTTATAGTCGATCAACGCCTGAATGGCACATTCCGTCTGCGCGCTGTTCAGGCAGATCAGGATATCCGGCCGCTCCTTTCCGAGCAGCACGTCACGGATTACCTCTTCCGCGTCAAAGTCCGTCCTGCTGTCCACGCTTTCCGTGCGAAGCTCCATCGTCCGGCCGGAAGGGGCGCCGTTTTTGATCGCCTGCACCATCTGCGTGTAGAGAAGCTGTGTCTCATTCTCGGAATCACCGGCGTCTGTCAGAAGGCAGACCTCATTGCTGCCGTTGTGCAGAAGGCTCAGAAGCTGTCCTCCATACAGGTCTCCGACCTGGTAATTGGAAACGCCGACATAGCTGACCCGGTCCGAATCCGGGATATCCCTCAGGATGGTCACGACCGGAATGCCCTGGCCGAAGGCTCTTTCAATCGCCCCGGCAAGATCCTCGGACCCGTCCGGATAGACTATCATCCCATCCGCTTTCATGGCGATGGACAGGTCGATGCACTGGGAAGCGGTATACTCGCCAGGGGTATCCTTGCCGCACCACTCCAGCCAGACGCCGGATCTTTCGCAGGCGGACGCGGTCTTCTCATAGATATCCCGGAGCATCTGCGATTCATCGGAGGAGACAAACAGGTAATGCTTCCGGTAGGTTTTCAGGTTGTCCGTCCCCGCGTCAAGCTGCATCGCCTGGTTCCGGTACCGGATAAACAAGCCGATCACCAGGATTCCCGTGAATCCAAGAACCACCGCCATCAGATAAACGAATTTCCTCACAGACCGCTCCTTCGTGCGCTGCAAAACTCCCGCCTTTTTGCCGGCGATCGCTGACAGCCCATCCGCAATACCCCCGCTTCCCGCTCATGCTGGATTTGCGTCGCCGAAGGCGACATATTCCCGATGCAAATCCATGCGCATCCGCGTTTTGCCCGTCAGGGGGTGACTTTGAAAAAGAGATCTGCCGCAAAGCAGATCTCTTTCATTATACCACACAAGGGCCGGGCCTTATCTGGATTTCTTCTTCGAGACGATGTCGAAGGCAACCGCTCCAAGAAGGACGATGCCCTTGACGACCTTCTGGAAGTTGGCGTCAACGCCCATCAGGCTCATGCCCAGGTTGATGACACCGATCAGAAGCGCTCCGACCAGCATGCCCGGAACCGTTCCGGCTCCGCCGTAGGCGGAGACACCGCCGACGACGCACGCGGAGATCGCGTCCATCTCATAGTTGGTGCCGAGGGTTGAGTTGGCTGCCTGCACCTTGCTCAGGACCGCGAACGAGGTGATGACCGTAATCACCGCCATGTTCAGGTACGCAAGGAACATGACTCTTCTCGTATCGATACCGGACAGGCGCGCAGCCTCCCGGTTGCCGCCCACCACGTAGAAATGGCGGCCGATCGTGGTCTTTCCCGTGACGAAGCTGTAGAGCAGGACGATGATCGCAACCCAGATCAGGACGGTCGGAATTCCGCCGGCCATCGACAGCTTCCAGGCGAACAGCATGATCACCGCATCCAGAAGCACAGTCTTTCCGAGCACCCACGCGAAGGAATCCGCGTCATATCCCTTCTTCACTCTGGCGGCGCGGGATCTGAAATTCAGGATCGCGACCACCAGGCAGGCAATTACTCCGACAACGATGCAGGGCATGTTCATTTCACCCAGCTTCGTGGAGAACACCTTGCCGGCGAAGATCGTGAGGAAATTCTCCGGGAACGGCGCCAGGGAACCGGTCGAGCTGTTCGCGCTCAGGATCTGGGTGCCGAGTCCGCGGAAGGCAAGATATCCGGCCAGAGTGGCAATCCAGGGCGGAATCTCCACATACGCGACCAGATAGCCGAGAACACAGCCATAGACCACGCCGACCAGAAGAAGCAGCACAATCGACAGACCTGTGTTCAGCTGCTTTACGATCATCAGGTAACCGCCGATCGAGCCGATCAGGCAGACAAACGCGCCGCAGCTCAAGTCGATGTTGCCGCCGGTCAGCATGCACATCAGCATGCCGCAGGCCAGGATAAAGACATACGCGTTCTGTGTGATCAGCGCGTTAAACTGCAGCGGCTGGAACATCATACCCTTTGTCGTGATCGTGAAGAAGACGAAGACGAGAACCAGGACGATGAGCATGGTATTGTCTTTTAACAGAGTTTTCGCATCCTTTTTCATCTTTCCTCCCCTCCTTATTCTTTCTTCTTGGAGACCACATCAAACAGGACCGCAATCAGAAGGACCAGGCCCTTGACCACGCTCTGATAGTTCGCGGAAACGCCCATGATACTCATACCCTGGTTGATGATACCCAGAAGTACCGCACCGATTACCGTTCCGGGAACGGCTCCGATTCCGCCGTAAGCGGAAGCGCCGCCGATGAAGCAGGCCGCGATGGCGTCCATTTCATAACCCTGTCCGAAGGTCGGGTTGCCCTGTACCATTCTCGCCAGCGTCAGGATACCGGCAAGACCTGCCAGAAGCCCCATGTTCGCGTAGGCGATGAAGAAGACTCGCTTCGTATTGACGCCGGACAGCTCTGTTGCTTTCCGGTTGCCGCCGACCGCATACAGGTAACGGCCGATCGCTGTTTTCTTCGTGATGTAATTGTAGACCAGAAGAACCAGGAGAATCCAGATGACAACCGTCGGGATGCCCTTGAAGTTCGACAGCTTCCAGGTGATGTACAGAATCAGGGCAGCCATGATCGCGAGCTTGACAACCTCTCCGGCCATGCTGTCATTCGTGTAGCCCTTCACCTTACGGGTAATCCAGGTCTTGATATTCAGGATCATAAACAGCGCAGCGATCACAATTCCCGCAATCATGCAGGTCATGTTGATGCCCGAGCCTTTTCCGATGAAGTCCGGAATATAGCAGTTGGCGCCGCCTCCGAATACGTTCAGGAAGGTCGTGTTGTCCACGCTGATCGAATAACCCTGCAGAACAACATTGGACAGTCCGCGGAAGGCATACATGCCTGCCAGCGTGGCAATAAAGGGCGGGACGGATACATAGGCGATCCAGAAGCCCTGGAAAGCGCCGATGGCAAGTCCGACCACAAGCATGGCGATCACTGCCAGAATCCAGGGAAGATCCCTGTCCATCATGACCGCGCCGATCGCGCCGGTAAAGCACACGACGGAGCCGACGGAAAGGTCGATGTTTCCACCGGTCAGGATGCAGCACAGCATTCCGGTGCCGAGCACGAACACGTACGCATTCTGGGAAAACAGGTTGTTGATGTTCTGCGGAAGCAGGATTGTTCCGCCGGTACGCCAGTAGAAGAACAGGATCACGACGATCAGGGCGATGATCATGGTGTTCTTCTTAAAGAAGGCTTTTGCCGATCTTGTCTGCATAATCAGTCCCCCTTTCCTGAAGCAAGGATCATGCTCATGATGTTCTCCTGGGTCGCTTCCTCGGCTTTCATCTCTCCGACGATGCGGGACGCATTCATGATATAGATCCTGTCACTCATGCCAATGACTTCCGGAAGCTCGGAGGAGATCATGATAACCGACTTGCCCTCCTTCGCCAGATCGTTGATGATACAGTAGATCTCATACTTCGCGCCGACATCGATTCCTCTGGTCGGTTCATCAAGGATCAGGATATCCGGCTCTGCGAACATCCACTTCGCGAGAAGAACCTTCTGCTGGTTTCCGCCGGACAGGTTCCCGACCAGCTGCTCCACGGATGGCGTTTTCGTATTCATCTTCTTCCGGTATTCCTCGGCAGCCGCGAATTCCGCATCCGTATCCAGCACCGTGTGGTTCGATACCCCGCCCAGGTTCGCGAGAGTCGTGTTGACGCGGATCGACTGGGTCAGAACCAGTCCGTTGCCCTTGCGGTCCTCCGTGACATAGGCAATCTTGTGCCTGATCGCGTCCAGAGGCGTCTTCTTCAGCTTCACTTCCTTCCCGTCGATCTTCAGGGTTCCTGACAGAAGCGTACCGTAAGACTGGCCGAAGATGCTCATGGCAAGCTCGGTTCTTCCTGCGCCCATCAGTCCGTAGATTCCCACGACCTCACCCTTGCGCACGTTCATGGAAACATCGTTGACCACGTTGCGCTCGGTATACTTGGGGTGCTGTACCGTCCAGTTCGAAACCTCCATCATGATATCGCCGATCGGAACGTTCTCCCTCTTCGGGAAGCGGTTCGTCATCTCACGTCCGACCATGCCTTTGATGATCCGGTCCTCGGAAATCTGCTCCGCTCCGTGGCAGTCCAGCGTCTCGATCGTGGAGCCGTCGCGCACGACCGTGATCTTGTCGGATACGGAGGCAATCTCGTTCAGCTTGTGGGTAATGATGATCATGGTCATACCCTGCTTCTTGAAGCTGAGCATCAGATCCAG
>CACXFW010000488.1 GCA_902767065.1 uncultured Lachnospiraceae bacterium
CATTATAGTAATAATGAATCAAAAAACGAGTGGGAAAGGGGAAGGCTATGGCAGTTTTGAACAGACTTCTTTCGGAATGTATCAGGGATGTGGATGGACTGGGGAAGTATCTGAAGCTGGAGAAGGCGGATGAGGATCGGATCCGGGAGATCTCGGAGCGGTATCCGATCTGTATCCCTCCGTACTACCTGGGACTGATTGATCCGGACAATCCGGAGGATCCGGTTCGCCGGATCTGCATTCCGGGGATGCAGGAGCTGTCCGGAACCGGCGTGGAGGATACAAGCGGAGAGGGAGACAATACCGTAATCCGCGGGATGCAGCACAAGTACCGGCAGACCGCGCTGATCCTGACAACGAACCAGTGCTCGATGTACTGCAGGTTCTGCTTCCGCAAGAGGATGGTCGGCTACACGGACCAGGAGACGGCGGAGCATATTAAGGAGATGGCGGAGTATGTGGCGCAGCATACGGAGATCAACAATGTTCTTCTGTCCGGCGGAGATGCCCTGGTCAATTCCAACGAGACAATTGCCATGTATCTGAAGACGTTCTCACAGATCCCGACGCTTGATTTCATCCGGATCGGAACCAGGACGCCGGTCGTCCTTCCGATGAGGATCTATGAGGATGAGGAACTGCTTGGAATCCTGAAGGAATACAACCGGAAGAAGCAGATTCTGATTGTGACGCATTTCAACCATCTGAATGAGGTGACGCCGGAAGCGAAGAAGGCGGTGGATGCTCTGATTGCCTGCGGGTGCGTTGTCCGGAACCAGACCGTGCTGCTCAAGGGGGTCAGCGATGACCCGAAGGCGCTGGCGCGCTTGCTGAACAGGCTGGTTTCGATCGGCGTGATCCCGTACTATGTGTTCCAGTGCAGGCCGGCGAGAGGGGCGCTGGACGAATTCCAGATCCCGCTGCTGAAAGGCTCGGCAATCGTGGAAGAGGCGAAGAGCATGATGAACGGCCAGGCAAAGAGCATTCATTACTGCATGTCGCATGTTACCGGCAAGATTGAGATCCTCGGCGAGATCGAGCCGGGGAAGATGCTGTTTAAGTATCATCAGGCCAAGTACGCGAAGGACAATTCCCGCATTTTCATGGAGGAGCTTGCTCCGGACCAGTGCTGGCTGTAAGGAACTAAGGTCCTGAGGGTAATCCTCCGGCGGCCTTACGGACGGGGACGCAGGGAATCCGGGGCGAAAGAGGCCGTGAGGAACGAAAGCATCTGGCGGGACGATAAGGAAACAGCCCTGCTTGGGGCGGAATGGATGAGGATTATACTATGACACAGAAAAATGCCAGAATCAGTATTGACCGCGAGATCGAGGTGTCTCCGGTCGATGAGCGTATCTTTGCTTCCTTTATTGAGCATCTCGGACGCGCGGTCTATGAGGGAATCTATCAGCCAGGCCTGCCGGTGTCCGATGAGGACGGCCTGAGAAAGGACACGATTGAGCTGATCCGGGAAATCCAGGTTCCGCTGGTGCGCTATCCCGGCGGAAACTTTGTATCCGGGTTCAACTGGGAGGATTCGGTCGGGCCTGTGGAAAAGCGCCCGCACAGGATCGATCCTGCCTGGGGCGTGATCGAGACCAATGAGTTTGGCCTCCATGAATTCATGAACTGGACAAAGAAGGCGGGGACAAAACCCATGTATGCCATCAACCTTGGCACGCGGGGGATTGATGCGGCGAGGGCCGTCATCGAGTACTGCAATGTGAAGGGCGGGTCATACTACAGTGATCTGCGCAGGAAGAACGGCGCACAGGACCCGTTCGACATCAGGCTCTGGTGCCTGGGAAATGAGATGGACGGCCCGTGGCAGATGGGCCACAAGACGGCAGCCGAGTACGGACGCGCCGCGGCGGAAGCCGGACGGATCATGAAGATGGTGGATCCTTCGATTGAGTGTGTTGCCTGCGGCTCTTCCAATACGCAGATGCCGACATTTGCCACATGGGAGGCAGAGGTTTTGATGCAGTCCTACGAGACCACGGACTACCTGAGCCTGCATACCTATTACGGGAACAGGGATGACAACACTCCTGACTTCCTGGCTTCCAGTGTCGACATGGACAGCTTCATCCGGTCAATCGTGGCGGTCTGCGATTATGTGAAGGCGGTGAAGCGCACAGATAAGCAGATCAATCTCAGCTTTGACGAGTGGAATGTCTGGTATCATTCCAACGAGGCGGACAAGAAGCTGGAGAAATGGATCCAGCATCCGCATCAGCTGGAGGATATCTATAACTTCGAGGACGCGCTGCTGGTGGGAAGCATGCTGATCACGCTGCTTCGCCACGCCGACCGTGTGAAGATCGCGTGCCTGGCCCAGCTGGTCAATGTGATCGCTCCGATCATGACTTCGGACACGGGAGCCTGGCGGCAGACGATCTTCTATCCCTACATGCATGCGAGCACCATGGGCCGCGGCACGGTTCTGAATACCGCCGTGAAGGTTGACAGCTATGAGTCCAGCCACGGCGATGCTCCGTACATCGATTCGGTCGTGATCAAGGATGAGGAGAATGAAACGCTCACCGTCTTCGCGGTCAACAAGGATCTGGAGAATCCATATGAGGTCACGATGGATGTGAGGCAGTTTGAAGGATACTCCGTGAAGGAGCATATCCTGCTTGTAAATGACGACCTGAAGGCAGTCAATACCGAGCAGGATCCTGACCGCGTCGCTCCGGTTATCGTGGATACCGATTCCATCGACGCGGGAGTTCTGACGATGATCTTCCCGGCGAAGAGCTGGAACGTGGTGAGGCTGGCAAAGTAGAGCGCGATACGCTCACCCGGGGCCGTTTATGTGAGGGGTTTCCCCGGGTGATGCCTGGAAAAAGACAGGATCATACACAGGTCACAGCCGCCTAAGTGCCGCTATTTCAGCTGTACAATCGTAACACCGGCGTCGCCTTCTCCGTACTGTCCCAGACGGAAGGAGGCGACTCTTTTTTGTCTGCGCAGATAGTCATGGACGCCTTTGCGAAGAGCGCCGGTGCCCTTTCCATGCACGATGCGAACGGTTTCGAGATGCGCCATACATGCGTCATCCAGATACTTCTCCAGGGCGCTGACGCCCTCGTCCACCGTCATGCCCAGAAGATTGATCTCCGGGGAAACGGACACGGACTTGGCCATGCTGACGCGTCCGGCTCCGGTGCGCGCAAGGCCGGGGGCCCGGATTGTCACTTCATCAACCAGCTCCAGATCCTTCACATTGACCTGGGAATGAAGGATCCCCATACGCACCTTAAGATTCCCGCGCTGGTCCGGAAGGGTTGTCACGGTTCCCTTCAGGTTCATGGATTTTACGAACACACTGTCCCCGACCTTCAGCTTCTTCGGGTCAACGTTTTGTCTCTTTTCTTCCAGTGGAGCGGTTTCCCCGGACGATCCGGTCCTGGCCGTCTTGTCAAGGGCGTTCATTTTTTCACGAAGCTTAGCACGCTCACGCTCCATCTGTCTGGCCGTGTTCGCCTCGCCGCCATAGCGGTTGTAATTGCGGATCGTTTCATCCGCGAAGGCCTTGGTCTCACGCAGAATCTGCGCAGCTTCCTCACGGGCTTTCGCCAGGATCTTCTCCCTGGATTCCTCCAGCTGGCGGGAACGTCTCTCCAGAGAGGAGCGGAGCGCGGCCGCCTCATCCCGGTTCTGATGCATCTGACGCTCCGCCTCTTCCATCGAGACACGCCGGTCTTCGAGGTCGGAAATGACATCTTCAAAGTCTTCCTCCGCGTCCGTCAGATGCTGGCGGGCACTCTCGATCACATCATCCGGAAGCCCGAGCTTTCTGGAGATCGCAAATGCATTGGACTTGCCGGGCACTCCGATCAGCAGGCGGTATGTCGGACGAAGCGTGGCAACGTCGAACTCGCAGCAGCCGTTTTCCACTCCGGGAGTAGAGAGCGCGTAGATCTTGAGTTCCGAATAGTGGGTGGTGGCAATCGTGCGGATCCCCCGCTCATGAAGGGAAGAGAGAATCGCGATTGCCAGTGCGGCGCCTTCATCCGGATCCGTGCCTGCGCCCAGCTCGTCGAAGAGGATCAGGGACCGTTCGTCGGCTTCGTTCCAGAAGGAAACGATGTTTGTCATGTGGCTGGAGAAGGTGCTCAGGCTCTGCTCGATGGACTGCTCATCGCCGATGTCCGCGAAGACCTCGGTAAAAAGGGACAGGACGCTGTGCTCGGCCGCAGGGATGTGGAGACCGGCCTGCCCCATCAGTGTCAGAAGCCCGACGGTCTTCAGGCTGACGGTCTTGCCGCCGGTGTTCGGACCGGAAATGACCAGGAGGTCAAAGCCCTTCCCAAGGCTGATGTCCACCGGGACGACCGCCCTGGCGTCGATCAGCGGATGGCGGGCGCGGCGCAGGTCGACGATCCCCTCTTCATTGAACTCAGGGCGGACAGCATTCATTTTCTTCGCCAGCTGCGCCCTCGCGAAGATAAAATCGAGCTCGATGAGCTGCTGAATGTCTGCAATCAGCACATCGGCGGAAGAGGCCGCCATATCGCTCAGGGAGGCGAGGATCTTCTGGATCTCCTTCTTCTCATCCGCCTCGAGCTGGCGGATATCGTTGTTGAGCTTGACGATCGCCATCGGTTCAATGAAGAGTGTGGAGCCGGTGGACGACTGGTCATGGATCATGCCCGCGACCTGGGAGCGGTGCTCCGCCTTCACGGGAATGCAGTAGCGACCGTCCCTTTGCGTAATCAGGGCATCCTGAAGATACTGCCGGGCGGAGCCGTTCACGATCTCGGACAGCTGTGTGTGGATGCGCTCCTTGGACAGGGCGATCTGCCGGCGGATTCTCTTAAGTTCGGATGATGCGTCGTCCGCGATCTCATCCTCCGAGAGGATGCACCGGTGAATCTCCCGGGACAGGGATGGAACAGGGTCGAGGAGGCGGAAGAGGGAAGAGAGACTGTCGTCGGCATTCACCGGATCCTCTTCTTCCGGAGAGCGCCTGCTTTGCCCGGACAGATGCGTTTCCTCAGACCGGGATAAGACAGAGGACTGCGCGCGGAATCCGTCAGCATCCACGTCTTCGTACTGCCGGGCTTTCAGGGCGATCTCCAGAAGCCTGCCGATGGAAAGAAGCTCCTCAGCGCCCAGGGCGCTTCCGATTTCCAGACGCCGGATATCAGCGCGAAGATCCCTCAGCCCGGAAAAGGAGAGACCGCCTTTGGCATAGAGCCTGCGGAGCGCGTCCGCGGTTTCACTCTGAAGGGTCAGTATCTCCCCAAGGTCGGCGGAAGGAGAAAGCGCGCGGCACAGCGCTTTTCCCGGCTGTGAGGAAGCGCAGGAGATGAGCTGCTCGATGATCTTCGGATATTCAAGGATGCGGATTGCTTTTTCATTCATGATATTCACCTGTCCTCTTTGGATCTGCCGCCGGCGCCTGGTGGAGCTGACCGGGAAAAAGGTTTGATGGGCCGGCTGCTTCTGATCTTCATTGGTAATTATTCAGCACCTCCTGGAATTGCTCATGATCCAGTCAGATAAGCTTGCTTATCTGACGGATCTGAGCGGTTCCAG
>CACXFW010000489.1 GCA_902767065.1 uncultured Lachnospiraceae bacterium
GGCGGACAAGCGGTGAAACCGCTCTGTCCGCCCACAGCGAAGAACACGAAGTGTTCTGAGCAATGGGGGTGCTGAATAGTTACCCGTATTCTTTTATTCTGTTATACTGTCTCGGTGATTTCCCCATCCTCGACGGTAATGCCAACTGCCTGAGAATAGAGCGCTTCCCCCTGTACGTCCTTCAGGTGGAACATCATCATATAATCGCCGTCTCCGAGATCTTCTTCGGTGAAAGCGGTGTTTTCCGTCACCGTGATCGTATCCATTTCCATCTGCTGAAGATCATCGTCGCCGCTGAGTGTGGAGACATAATGCAGTGTTGTGACCTGATCGCCCGGCTTCAGGGGAATGGTATTTTTATCGGCCATTCCGTTGTCATCAATCCCTTTGTTCGCCCCGAGGATATGGTACTGCTCATCGCTGAAATCGTAAATGACCTTCAGGTTGTATTCTTCCCCGTTCAGGAGGATCGGGATATTGTAGAAGGTGTAGTCATCACAGGAATAGCTGATCTCCATATGGCACAGACAGCCGTCCAGACAGCCCCAGACGCCGCGGAAGTTGTCCCGGAAGACGCCGCTGTCCCAGTCTCCTTCCAGGTCATTGTCTGATCCAAGATACAGCATGACGTCGTCCTCCTCATCATAGATGATCAGATCGAAGCAAATGTCGCTGAACGCATTTGCTGTCTGCTCATCCAGTGTCAGCACGGCGTAGCCTTCCTCATTGATCTTTACCGGAAGATCTTCCTGCGTCGTGCCGGCTGTGGAGATCGTATCAGGCTGTGCATAGGTTCCTTCATATCCAAGGACTTCGGAAATATATTCCTTAAGGTCCTCATCCAGTTCTCCTGTGAGCATATAATCGTAATACACAGCGAAGCAGTCGCTGGCACTGACTTCTACGATATTCTCCAGGTTATCCACGTCGCCGTCCATGGCATAATAGCAGGAAAGCCCGGAGGAATTAGTCTTATAGCTTCCGTTGACCTTGTATACGACACAGGAATCCAGCGTCTGAATCACGTCTTCATAGGTTTGAGGTATCAGATCCTGGTTCTGCCTGGCGAGATCTCCAAGATCCACCATTCCGCAGTAACCTGCGCTTTGCGTATTGGTTCCGAAGTTTTCCGCGCTCGCTGCGCCGCGCCCGAAACGGGAGAAGAAGGAGGCGTCCCCGCAGGCATACACCAGCGCTTCCGCACCCATGTTGTCATAGGCCTCAACCAGTGCTTTGGAAGCATCCACGTCCACAACCGACAAGGTGCAGTCCTGGTAATCGCCGTATGACCTGCACCCATCCAGGAAGCTGTCGCAGATCAGTATCCCCGCCTGGTCGCCGGACATGGAAGGATCCTCTCCAAGGCCAGTCAGGAATCCGTCATACTCCCAGCCGCATCCGGGTTCGTTCTCCTCGCTGGCCACCATGTAGGAGGCGTAGCCCTGCAGCATGTTAACAGCGTCAACGGTCGCCATCAGGCAGGCGTCGAATCCGACGAACTCAAAGGGGGCCGCGGCCGGGGATTCGCCGGAGGATTGCGCTTCGTTTGGAGAATTCTCTTCAGACCTGTCGCCGAATACCTGTTGAAATGCCTCCTGCATCTCCGTGATCGTCAGTCCGTCGTAGTCGAACAGCTCGTCAAAGATGGCTCCTTCCGCGCTGGTGCCGCCGTGGTCCCACAGGATCACGGCTTCCTTTTGCGCAGGATAATTCTGCGTACAGAAAGAGAGAAACTGCGCAAAGGTTTCGCTCTCTCCCATACTCGCAAGCGGCTGCTGATCGATGCAGTACGAATCTTCTCCGTCGATGATATAGCGTTCCAGATAGTCCGGATCGATGGCTTCAAGCTGCCAGGCGGCGGCGCCGCCTGTCTCGACCACAACCGTTACGTCCTCCGGAAGACTCGCTTCCATCATCTCGATCAGGTCGGCCGAAGCCGCCCCGTTTTCTGATTCAAGGTCGCTCCCGCACATATAGATATAGATTCCCCACTCCGGCAGCGCTTCCCCGGCCATAGCCGGAACATGCGCCATCGTTGAAAGGAACACATAAGCGGCGAGGCCCATCATGATTCTTTTCATTATATCCTCTTTTCTGGCCTGTCAGCAAAGACACAGCTGCAGATCGCCGGCCTTCTTCTCATTTTCCGTTACAGGTCACACCCCGGCCAGCCCTGTGCCTGTGGCCATTTTCCTCAATTACCTGTAACTATTCAGCACCCCCATTGCTCAGAACACTTCGTGTTCTTCGCTGTGGGCGGACAGAGCGGTTTCACCGCTTGTCCGCCC
>CACXFW010000490.1 GCA_902767065.1 uncultured Lachnospiraceae bacterium
GTGAGGCGCTCAATCTCCTTCTCCACATCCACCAGCTCTTCCATCGGAAGGAAGATCGACGCGTTGTGGATCAGCGTTGAGACTGCGTCTTCGGCAATTCCCGTCCGGTCTGTCTGGACAATCACTTCCGACGCGGATGCGAGAGATGCGAAGAAGAGCCTGTCCTTCTCGAAGACCTTGCGGATCTTCTCCTCCGGCGATAGCACGAAGGTCCTCGCCTTCTTTGAAGGCGGAACATTCATGGAAGTGCGCACCGCGCGGATGGCACGGACCGCGTCCTTGATCGTCTCAATCTCCGCCTCTTCCGCCGGAAAGCTCCATTCGCTCCGCATCACCGGCCAGGAGGAAACCATGATGGAATCCTCTGTATCGCCAATCGACTGATAAAGCGCTTCCGTGATAAACGGCATGAACGGATGCAGCAGCTTCAGAGCCTCAACCAGAACATTTTTCAGGGTCCAAAGAGCCTCTCTTTTTCCTGCATTGTCCGCTAAGCCGTCCTCCTCATTCTGATACAGACGCGGCTTCACCATCTCGATGTACCAGTCGCAGAACTCATCCCACAAAAAGTCGTAGACCTTCTGCACCGCGATCCCCAGCTCAAACTTATCCATGTTCTCGGTGACTTCCCCGGCCAGGGTATTCACCTTCGACAGGATCCAGCGGTCTTCATTCTTCAGCCCTGCAGGATCGCTTTCTCCCGGAACGTCGCTCTTATCGAGATTCATCAATATGAATCTCGTCGCGTTCCAGATCTTGTTCGCGAAGTTCCGGGAATTCTCCACCCGCTCATAGTAGAAACGCATATCGTTTCCGGGCGCGTTTCCCGTCACCAGCGTCAGGCGCAGCGCATCCGCTCCGTACCGGTCGATGATCTCAAGCGGATCGATCCCGTTTCCAAGGGACTTGGACATCTTGCGTCCCTTGTCGTCTCGGACCAGTCCGTGAATGAGAACATGCCGGAACGGACTTTGTCCGGTCTGCTCCAGCGCGGAGAAGACCATACGGATAACCCAGAAAAAGATGATGTCATATCCCGTAACCAGCACGCTGGTGGGATAGAAATACTGAAGCTCCGGCGTCTTCTCAGGCCAGCCCAGCGTCGAGAAGGGCCACAGCGCGGAAGAAAACCATGTGTCAAGGGAATCCGGATCCTGGGTAAAATGCGATCCGCCGCATTTCGGACAGATCTTCGGCGCGCCGTTCTGCCGGACAACCATCTCAGAGCAGTCATCACAATACCAGGCCGGGATCCTGTGTCCCCACCACAGCTGTCTGGAGATGCACCAGTCTTTGATGTTCTCGAGCCAGTGGATATAGGTCTTGTCAAAATGCTCCGGCACAAAATTCAGCTCATCCGTCTTCACAACCTCCAGCGCCGCCTTCGCCATCTCATCCATTTTCACAAACCACTGCGGCTTGACCATGGGCTCCACGGTGGTATGGCAGCGGTCATGGGTTCCGACCGCATGGGTGATGGGAACCACCTTGACCAGAAGTCCGAGCGCTTCCAGATCCTGAACGATCTGCCTGCGGGCTTCATAGCGGTCCATTCCGGCATACTTTCCGCAGCGCTCATTCATGGTGGCATCGTCATTCAGGATGTTGATCTCCTCCAGGTTATGACGCTTTCCAACCTCGAAGTCGTTGGGGTCGTGGGCAGGCGTAATCTTGACGCAGCCCGTCCCGAAGGTCTTGTCCACATGCTGGTCGACAATGACCGGAATCTCCCGGTCCGTCAGGGGCAGCTTCAGCATCTTCCCGACCAGATCCGTATACCGCTCGTCATCCGCCGCCACGGCAACCGCCGTGTCGCCGAGCATCGTCTCGGGACGCGTGGTCGCGATCTCAACATACCTGCCCTCCTCGCCGACGATGGGATAACGGATATGCCAGAAGGAACCATTCTGGTCCTCATGCTCAACCTCTGCATCCGACAGGGATGTCTGGCACTTCGGACACCAGTTGATGATCCGGCTGCCCTTATAGATCCATCCCTTCTCATAAAGCCTGCAGAACACGGTCTCGACTGCCTTCGAGCACCCCTCATCCATCGTGAAGCGCTCCCGCTCCCAGTCTGCGGAGGAGCCCAGCTTCCTCAGCTGTGTCATGATACGGCTGCCGTATTCATTTTTCCAGTCCCAGCAATATTCCAGGAATTTCTCCCTGCCGATCTCATGCTTATCGATGCCCTTATCCTTGAGCATGTTCGTAACACGGACCTCGGTCGCGATCGCCGCATGGTCCGTTCCCGGCTGCCAGAGTGCCTCAAAGCCCTGCATTCTCTTCCAGCGGATCAGGATATCCTGGAGCGTGTTATCCAGCGCGTGGCCCATGTGAAGCTGGCCGGTGACATTTGGCGGCGGCATCAC
>CACXFW010000491.1 GCA_902767065.1 uncultured Lachnospiraceae bacterium
GTCACCGGCTATGCCGGTGACGGAGTCCTGATGCCGGAATTGGGCATGAGGTGTCACCGGCTATGCCGGTGACGGAGTCCTGATGCCATTGAAGTCTTTCAAATCGGCAATGAATGACGTTCGCGAGTAGAAAAGCCGGGTAGAGAAGTACTGAATCCATGGCTGCCGGAGACAGCCGGAAGAGGGAGACAGCATGATTTCATTTCTTCGTGGGGAAGTCGCCTGCGTTCTGCCCGACCGGGTTGTGGTGGATGTCAGCGGGGTCGGTTTCCAGGTGTTTGTGAGCGTTCGCGATGCCTCTGACATGCCGCCTGCCGGCACTGAGGTGAAGATTCATACTTACATGTCTGTCTCGGAGGATGCGATCCGCCTGTACGGGTTCCTGTCCCAGGATGACCTGAATGTGTACCGGGCCCTGATTTCCGTATCCGGTGTCGGGCCGAAGGCGGCACTGGGGATTCTCGGGACCCTGAGCGCGAATGACGTGCGGTTTGCGGTCTTTTCCGATGATGACAAGGCGCTTGCGAGGGCGCCCGGAATCGGTGCGAAGACTGCGAAGAAACTGATCCTCGAGCTGAAGGATAAGCTGAAGCTGGAAGACGCGATCCAGGCAGGCATGGAGAATTCAGCTAATCTGCCTGCTGCTGTTTCCTCTGCGTCTGACGCGGAGCTTGCCGACGCGGTGCAGGCACTCGCAGCCCTTGGCTATTCGAATTCAGAGGCGCTCAGGGCTGTTCGCGGGGTGAAGGTGACGGAAGACATGAAGACGCAGGATATCCTGAAGCAGGCATTGAAACTGATAGGTTGAGCTGATCATGCCAAAAAGAATTATAACTACGGATGAGACAGAGGAGGATCTTCGCCTGGAACCGAAGCTGAGGCCGCAGCTTTTGGAACAGTATATCGGGCAGGAGAAGGCGAAGAAATCTCTGAAAATCTATATTGAGGCCGCGAAGAAGCGCGGTGAATCGCTGGATCATGTTCTGTTCTACGGTCCCCCGGGACTGGGTAAGACAACACTGGCCGGGATTATCGCAAATGAGATGGGGGTGAATCTGAAGGTAACTTCGGGTCCTGCCATCGAAAAACCGGGTGAGATCGCGGCGGTTCTGAACAGCCTGAGCGAGGGGGATGTTCTGTTCGTGGATGAGATCCACCGCCTGAACCGTCAGGTGGAGGAGGTTCTGTATCCGGCGATGGAGGACTTTGCGATCGATATCATGATCGGGAAGGGCGCGGCAGCAAGATCGATCCGCCTCGACCTGCCGCCATTTACGCTGATCGGTGCCACGACGCGGGCAGGGCTTCTGACTGCTCCGCTCAGAGACCGGTTTGGGGTGATCCACCATCTGGAATACTATACGCCGGAACAGCTCTCGACGATCGTGACGCGTTCCGCAAATGTGCTTGGCGTGGTGATCGATCAGAAGGGGGCGGATGAGATTGCGCGCAGATCCAGGGGAACGCCGCGTCTGGCAAACCGTCTTCTGAAACGGTGCCGCGACATTGCACAGGTCATGTATGACGGCGAGATCACGGGAGAGGTCGCTGCGAAGGCTCTGGACTTTCTGGACGTTGACCGGATGGGACTTGACAACCTGGACCGCATGATTCTGACGACGATGATGGAGAAGTTCGGGGGAGGACCGGTCGGTCTGAGCAATCTGGCGGCGGCAATCGGCGAGGACGCCGGTACGCTGGAGGATGTCTATGAGCCGTATCTGATCAAGAACGGATTTCTGATCCGCACTCCAAGCGGGCGGGTCGTCACGGAATTGGCTTATGGCCATCTCGGTCTGCCGGTTCCGTCGTGAATGCATCTGAAGGGGGAGTACATGGAGAGAAAGAACGTTACGGAGGTCGTGATCGGCGGCAAGATCTATAAGCTGGGCGGGTATGAAAGCGAGGAATACCTGCACCAGGTGGCTTCCTACCTGAATAACCGGATCATGGAGCTTAGATCGCTGGACGGCTATAACCGCCTTCCTTCCGCACAGAAAAGCCTGATGCTGGACCTGAATACGGCGGATGATTATTTCAAGGCGAAGAGGCAGGTGGAACGGCTTGAGGCAGATCTGTCGGATAAGGACAGGGAGCTGTATGAGATCCGTCACGAGCTGGTATCAGCCCAGGTGAAGCTGGAGGAAAACCAGAAAAGGATTACTTCGCTGAAGGAAGAAGCGGATGATTACCTGAAGCGGATCGCGCTTCTGGAGGCACGCCTCAGCCGGGGACAGGACCCGCAGTCTTTCTCAGCGGATGCTGCGCCCGGGCAGAAGACAGAGCAATGAGCGGGCGGGCGCCTTGGATGCGACACATCGAACTGCTGTCTCCTGGCGGAAGCATGGAGGGGATTCGCGCTGCCGTTCATGCGGGCGCGGATGCGGTCTATGCAGGCGGCAGGATGTTTGGCGCGCGCGCATTTGCCAGAAACCTTGAGACGCAGGAGCTTATGGAGGCGATCGATTACTGCCACCTTCACGGGGCAAAGCTGTACCTTACCGTCAATACCCTGCTGAAAGAGGAAGAGCTGACTTTATTGCTGCCGGAGTATCTTGCACCGATTTATGAGCATGGAGTGGATGCTGTGCTTGTGCAGGACTTCGGCGTATTTCGTTTTCTGAAAAAGCACTTTCCGGATCTTTCGCTGCATGCTTCCACGCAGATGACGGTGAGCGGGCCGGACGGGGTGAAGCTACTGCGGGAAATGGGCGCGGATCGGGTCGTTCTATCCCGTGAGCTTGGACTGGAGGAGATCCGTCTGATCCGGTCGGAATGCGATGTTGAGCTGGAGACTTTTGTGCACGGGGCTTTGTGTTACTGCTATTCCGGCAAATGCCTGATGAGCAGCATGATCGGCGGAAGAAGCGGAAACCGGGGACGCTGCGCGCAGCCGTGCCGTCTGAGGTATGACTTCTATGACCGGTCTTGGGACGGAAAGA
>CACXFW010000492.1 GCA_902767065.1 uncultured Lachnospiraceae bacterium
CCGGTATCTTTTTCAGGTATCTTCTCCGGTATTTTTCTCCGGCATCTTTTCCGGCATCTTCGTGACCTTGCTTTGCGCTGCCGGCTGGGAAGCGGTTTTTCTCACCTGCGGGCCGGCCAGGGACTGTGCCAGCTTCAGCGCCTGTGCAGTGCCCTTCTTCACATCCTCGGGGAACGCCTTCAGCACCTGGTCAATCAATGGCATCTGAAGAACGATCTGGCATCCGTTCGGATTGAGAAGATACCCCTTCGCATCCTTTGGCAGCCCCGGCTTGAGACCGGCAAACGGCATTGTGATTGCCTGAATCTCCTGCTTCTGCTGGCGGAACTTCTGGAATTCCATATTATCCGCAAATACAGGGCGGTAAACATCACCGTTTTTCATCGTCAGATTGAGAAACGCAAACTGCTTTTTCTGCATTTTTTCCGCAACGGTTCCCGGGCCGCTCTTCACCTGCACCGGAATCAGGAACCTGGAGCGGGCGAGGTTGACAAGAAACTCTTCATTCAATTCATTCAGGTCTTCCTTCTCCTCCTGCGGAACCTTCCTTGTAACCTCCTGCATCAGATAGATGCCTGTCAGCATCAGCTGAGGATTCTCCAGCGGTCTGAGCGCTTCGGGGATCCTGGACATATCCTTGAAGACGACAAACTGATCAATCGGGATCGGGACACTTGCGCCATTTTCCGTGAAGACAATCTCTGTCACCCCGATATGGAGGAGCGATCCGAAGAAGCCGGTAAACTGATCCTTCCGGATCATTGCGCCCTGCAACGCCAGTTTTTTCCCGGCGAATCGTTCGACAAATGCCTTCAGGCCTTCTTCATCTGAGAAAATCCAGACCTGGTCGGCATAGCTGACCGGATCGCAGTACAGAAACGGCATTCTGGTTGTCACACAGAAGCAGGCGATAAATGAATCTCTTTGCGTTACTTTCTTAATCAGAAACTTGTTATCAATCGACATTGTCCTTCTTCCCTTCCTCCAATTCCTCAATGGATACCGCTTTTCCGTCCCTCCAGATCCGGTCAAGATCATAGAACAGCCGATTCTGTGTGTCAAAGATGTGAATGACAAGATCGCCGTAATCCAGGAGAATCCAGTTTGCAGTCTGATAGCCTTCCTTATGCTTCACCTCGTATCCGGCACGGCCGAGCACTTCATCAACCTCATCTGCCATTGCCTGGACCTGATTGCGGTTATTTCCGGAAGCAATGATAAAATAATCCGCCAATGTACTGACCTGCTCGATGTCAATCATCGTGATGTTTTCCGCCTTCTTTTCTTCGAGGGCGTGGTAGGCAAGGCTTGCCATCTCTCTGGACTTATCGTATGTCATATCGCTCTCTCCTCTCTCAATACTCACGGGGTTTCTCCCCTTTTATCACACACAGGCATCCATCATCAGGGATCTCCTGTTTTCTCTTATCTCATGCATTCCCCGCACCGCCTGTCACGTAGTCAGGGAATCTCCCTTATCCTCTGTCTCGTAAAACAGATTGTGGTAATAGCGGAACGCGCTGCGGCTCATGGGATCGATTTCGCCCTGTCCGGAATCCAGATAATGAAGGGTATCCTCCAGGATCTGACAGACTGCCAGGTTAAGATCATGAAATGCAAGCTTTCTGACATACGCAAGGTTGTGTGCCTTAAACCGGTGAGGCTCGATGTAATCCGCAGTAAAGATAATCTTTTCCAGCGTTGTCATATTAGGCCTTCCGGTAGTATGCCACTGGATTGCGCCAAGAATCTCCGGATCCTCTACGCCGTATTTTTCCTGCGCAAGGCATGCGCCCAGTTTGGAATGCAAAAGGTATGGAGCATCCAGCTCAACCTTTGTGATCTCGATCTGCCGTTCCTTGCACATCCGGATCTTCCGGTCGTTGGGAATGCACTTTGCGCAGTCATGAAGCAGCCCCGCGACCTGAGCGCTTTCAAGGTCTGCGCCATAACACATCGCCAGGGCCGCTGCCGTATACTTCACACCCAGCGTATGGTGATAGCGGTCCGCGTCAAGTTCTTTCTTTACTTTTTTCTGGAGCTTGGTCAGATTATAATTCCCCATAGATGCCCTTATCGATAATATAATCCACTACCGCGTCCGGTACATAGTATCGGATGCTTCGCCCTTCAGCGCACCAGGAACGGATATTGTGAGAAGAAATGTCAAGGTTCGGGCTTTCCAGCTTCCGGATATCCGCATGATACTTCTCCCTGAGATGAAGGATCGCACGATCCAGCGTTTCCGTATCCATGCTGTCCCTGACCGCGGCAGTCAGAATACACTGATCACAGATTTCCTGTGGGCCCATCCATGTATCAAATGTCAATACGGAATCCGCACCTAAGATAAAATAATAATCCGTATCCGGGTGCTGCTTTCGAAGCCTGCGCAGGGTCTCCTTCGTATAGACATACCCCTGCTCGTGCATCTCCTCAAGAGAAAGCTCAAAATGCGGATTGGAGCGGATCGCCAGACGGACCATCTCCACCCTCTGCCAATTCGACGCGCCATCCCTGACCCGCTTATGAGGCGGATTGCCGGAAGGCATGAACAGAACCTTTTCAAGGCAGAACTGCTGCCATGCACTCTCCCCAAGGATCAGGTGTCCGATATGAATCGGGTCAAAGGTACCACCCATGATCCCGACTCTGCGTCTTTCCTTCTTCATTTCCGGCCCTCATCTTCCTGACTTATGGCCGGAGCCTCTTTCCGGAGGAAGCTCAATCTTCTTCCTGTCATCCCTGCCTTCCCTGTAGAGGATAAACTTCCTGCCGATTACCTGGACGAGCTGTGCACGGGTTCTTTCCGCGGCAGTCACTGCCATGGTCGTGATATCGTCAAGACAATTCTGTCCGACACCCACCTTGACCAGTTCCCTGGCGGCAAGCGCCTCCTCGATGGCTGCGGTATTCTCAGGAGTAAGAGCTTCCTTCCCGATCTGGACGATGGTATCCTCCTTTGAGGCAAGGCTCTTCAGAAAAGCCCTCTGCTTACTCGTCATATCTTCCTCCTCTGTAAACAACAGCTTATTTCTGACAAGATCCGTTCGGATGCCGATACCGTAACGTCCTTCGGACTCGTACTCTCGAACAAGATCCGGCTCCTCCACTGAGGCGCTTTCCCGGCTGCCTGAAAGGCCAGTGACGAAAGAATCTGCCATCCGCTCCTGAAAGAACCTGGCCAGGCGGCAGAGCCCATCCATTGCCATCGGCGGAATGTGAATGATCACAACGAGAATAACACAGTTACCGGAAATGCGCAATCTGCAACTGTATGCTGCGCACGCCGCGGAACTCGTTGATCACCGGCCGGTAGGCAAGGCTGAGCCTGATGGAGTTCTCATTTCCATTCATCAGTCTAAATGTCTGCTCCCTGCCTCCCGTCTCCTGAAGAAAGGAGACAAACTCCGTGGAGTCTCCAAAGTATACTGCTGTCATCACCGCGCTGCCGTCCGAGACCAGAAGCTTTACACAGTTCTGGTTCTTCCCGAGAATGTCCATTCTCAGAAGGCGGACCCTGCTGCACCCGAACACAGGAGGCCGGTTTCCCGGACCATAAGGCTCAAGCTGATCGATTTCCCGGATCAGGTCTTCCGAAAGATAGCGAAAAGGCAAAACCGCATCCAGAAGCACCTTCCTGGCCAGATTCTCCATGGTCAGCGTACAGTTCCCGTTAAGCCTTGCTCTGAGCTCCTCCAGCCTTTCTCTTCGAATCGTGACGCCTGCCGCCATCGGATGTCCGCCAAACTTAAGGAACAGGTCTGAAACCGCAGAGAGCTCATCATGCATGTTGTAAGCCTCAACGGACCGGCCGCTTCCCTTCAGAAGCTCAGGCTCTGACGTATCCGTAAACACGATCACCGGCCTGCAGCAGGTATCCTTCACCTTGGAGGCAATGATTCCCGCAACGGATTCATGAATCCCTTCCAGATAGAGGACCAGGATCCTGTCATGAAGCAGGCTGCTGTTTTCAATGATCTCAAAGGCAGCCGCCTTGCCGTCCTCTGTCATCTGCCTGCGCTGTTCATTCAGGCTGACCAGGGCCTCCGCCTCCTGAAGCGCTCTGGACGGATCAGGCTCCAGGAGAAGATCCACCGCCCGGTGTGCGGTACGAAGCCGTCCGGAAGCATTCAGGCAGGGTCCTATCACGAATCCGATGTGCGTTGCGGTCAGCCTCTTCCCCTCCAGGCCACAGGACCGGATCAGGGCACGCATTCCTGTATTGTCCGTACCCGGAAGCATCTTCAGACCGTATTTCACGAGAATACGGTTCTCACCGGTCAGCTTCATGATATCCGTCACGGTCGCGGCAGCCGCAAAGGGCAGCGTCTCCATCGTGACCGGGCAGTCCCTTAATGCTCTTCCAGAAGGAGGATCCGTTCTTTGTGCCTGGTCAGCCGGAAGGATACCGGTACGATTTTCCAGAATCCCCCCAAATCCTGTCAGGCGCATCTCCAGCAGATACATCAGCTTCCATGCGACGCCCGCACCGCACAGATCCTTATTCGGATAAGGGCAGCCAGGCTTTTTCGGATCGACAACCGCATCCGCCTCAGGAAGGTGGTATTCTTTCTCCCCGTCCTCGCCAATGGTATAGTTCGGTTCATGATGATCGGTGATGATGACGGACATTCCCAGCTGCTTCGCCCGCAATACCTCATTGACCTGCGTAATGCCATTGTCACAGGTAATAATAAGATCGATCCCGTCTGAGTAAGCCTTCTCTATCATCCTCATGCTGATGCCAAAACCGTCTGCAACCCTGTCCGGGATATCATAGCTGACAATGCCTCCAACCCTGGACAGTGAATGATGCAGGATATAGGTGGAAAAGATCCCGTCCGCGTCATAATCACCAATGATACGGATCTTCTTCTTCCCAAGGATTGCACTCTGCAGAAGATGGGCCGCACCCGCAGCCTGATCCAGCAGGCCGGGATCCTCCAGATCCTCCAGCGTGCCGTACAGAAATCTCCGGATCTGATCCTCTTCACAGATCCCTCTGTTCAGAAGAATCCGGGCAGTGACCGGATCGATTCCGAACGCTTCCGCGATCCTGCCGTCCCCGCCCCGAACCTGCTGACTCCATTGCTGTCTGACAGGAAATGCCATAGATCCCCCTTTCCTTCCGCCGCAGGTCTGCTGACATCATCCGCCGCAGAA
>CACXFW010000493.1 GCA_902767065.1 uncultured Lachnospiraceae bacterium
GCACTCATGTAGGGGCGCGCCAACACCCTTTCCCTCCACCGCAAGCAAGCTTGCGTGGAGGTCAGGCTTTTGGCGCTGTAATCATAATATTCAAACAGAAAAGAGGCTTGAAACGTGAACCAGTACAGGGATTATGATGATTATCTGAAGCAGTACCCGTCGGAGGATGGCTATTTTGGAAAGTATGGCGGCAATTACCTGGATGACCCGGAGCTGATCAAAGCATTCAATGAATATGCAGAGGCGTATCATACGATCGCCCAGTCTGCACAGTTTATAGCGGAGCTGAGACGGATCCGCAGGGATTTTCAGGGACGGCCGACGCCGGTCTACCATTGCCAGAACCTGTCCAACCTGCTTGGACGGACACAGATCTATCTGAAGAGGGAGGATCTGAATCATACGGGTGCGCATAAGCTGAACCACTGTATGGGGGAAGGGCTTCTGGCCAAGTATATGGGCAAGAAGAAGCTGATCGCGGAGACCGGTGCCGGCCAGCATGGCGTGGCTCTGGCGACAGCTGCTGCCTACTTCGGGATGGAGTGCGATATCTACATGGGCGAGGTGGATATCGCGAAGCAGGCGCCGAACGTGACGCGCATGAAGCTTCTGGGAGCAAATGTGATTCCTGTCAGCTTCGGGCTGAAGACACTGAAGGAAGCGGTGGACGCGGCATTTGTCGCCTACTCGAAAGAGTATAAGGACGCGATCTACTGTATCGGAACCGCGGCCGGTCCTCATCCGTTCCCGCTGATGGTGCGTGACTTCCAGTTCTGCATCGGTGAGGAAGCCCGCGAACAGTTCCAGGCGATGACAGGACATCTGCCGGACCAGGTTACAGCCTGTGTGGGCGGCGGCTCGAATTCGATCGGAATGTTTACGCCGTTCCTGGCGGATCCCGTGGAGCTGGTGGGCGTGGAGCCCCTTGGCCGCGGACCGAAGATGGGCGATCATGCTGCGACCATCACGTACGGACAGGAGGGAGTGATGCATGGATTCAACAGCATCATGCTGGCGGATGAAAACGGGGAGCCGGCGCCGGTCTATTCGAATGCCAGCGGGCTTGATTATCCGTCTGTAGGTCCCGAGCATGCCCTGCTGCATGACATGAATCGCGTCCGCTATACCACGGTAGACGATGAGGATACCATTGAGGCGCTGTTCCTTCTTTCCCGCCACGAAGGAATCATCCCGGCGATTGAGAGCTCCCATGCGCTGGCATACGCGATCAGGGTTGCGAGGACAGGAAAGACCGGATCCATTCTGGTCAATCTTTCCGGACGCGGGGATAAGGATCTTGATTTTGTCGTGGAGAAATACGGCTATGGACCGGACTTTCTGAAACGGATGGAGGAGAAGAGGAATCCATGAGACTGCTGTTTATCCGTCATGGCGATCCGGAGTATGTCCATGATACGCTCACGGAAAAGGGAGTTTGCGAGGCCAGGGCACTTGCGAGGCTGATTCCGCAGCTTGATGTGGGAGACTGTTATGTCTCCCCGCTCGGGCGTGCGAGAAAAACGGCGCAGCTTGCGCTTGAGGGAACCGGTATTGCTGTAAAGCAGCAGGACTGGATGCAGGAGTTTATGACGGATTATGATGTAAATGGATCAGCGCAGCTTCAGCGGATCTTTCCGAATACGATGCGTATGAGCGAGACTACGGAGTACACCTCTGACTCGTATCAGTCCATCGGGACGCTGGTCAATCCTTCGCTCCGGAGACGGATTGCGGCAGATGAAGACGGCACGCAGCCGGAATATGCGCCGCGTGTTGCCTGGGATATGATACCGGAATATTATACGTCTCATCCTGAACTGTCCGATCCGGTCTCCTGGCGGACATCTTATGTCGCTACGCACGGGGGCAACCTGGAAGATTCTCCGGTCAGTAATTTTCTGGCCTGCTATGACTATGTGACGGAGCATTTTGACGCGTTTCTTGCCGGGTACGGCTATGTGCGGCAGGAAGGCGGGCTGTACCTGACAAAGAGAGGCGTGGAAAAGACAGCAACGATCTTCTGCCACTTTGGCATTACGGCCGTTCTGCTGTCCCGTCTCTGGAACACATCGCCGTTTCTTCTTCTGCAGAGCCTGTGCATGGCGCCGACTTCCGTGACCGAGGTGGTAACGGAGGAGCGCTCGGAAGGTCAGGCATATTTCCGGGCTCTTCGGATCGGTGATACCACGCATCTGACACTCGCAGGGCTGAAGCCGTCCTTCGCCGCGCGGTTCTGCGAGACCTTTTACAGTGCCGGACAGCGGCACTGACAGCCTGGCGGATTGCACAGGATGCCTGACGCTGCCTGC
>CACXFW010000494.1 GCA_902767065.1 uncultured Lachnospiraceae bacterium
GGGACCTGTCTGTGCCGGCCGGATCGTTGTCTTATGGGAAACTATTGTTCCTGACTCAGAAATGAAAGTGCAAAGCGATGAGCAAATATCAGTTTTCCGATGAGGAATTAAAGTACCTGGAGCAGCTGCCGTCTTCCCTGGCGGTCTATCAGTATGTTGACGGGCATGTCTACACGCTTGCCGTGTCTGACGGATACTGTGAGATGTTCCGGTTGCCGGGCCGGGAGACAGCGTACCGCCGCCTGAACGAGGATGTGTTATACAATACCCATCCGGATGATGTGGAGAGGCTGAAGGAGACGATCCGCAGATTTGTTGACAGCAGCGGCAGGCTGGAGATGGTTTTCCGGGGAAAGAAATATTCGGGAGACGAGCATCATATTATCCACGGGGTCGGAAAACATGTTTACAGGGAGAACGGCGCGCGGCTGGCTTATGTTACCTTTCTTGATGAGGGAGAGTATACAGGGGAGGACGCCAACCAGGCTTCTTCCCTGAACAGAGCGTTCAACGAGGCGCTGCACGAGGAAAGCATTCTCCGGGCAAGCCGTTATGATCACCTGACGGGTCTTCCCAGCATGACCTGCTTCCTGGAGATGGCGGAGAAAGGGAAAGATGCCATTCTTGATCGCGGGGGTGTCGGAACGCTTCTGTATCTCGACCTCAACGGGATGAAAAACTACAATGAAAGCTATGGGTTTGCCGAGGGAGACAAGCTTCTGTGTTCCTTTGCTAAGCTTCTGGAGCGTGTTTTCGGCAAGGGACATGGCTGCCATATAAGCGGCGACAGGTTTGCCGCGTATACGCAGCAGGAGGGCCTGGAGGATGCATTGAAGGTTCTGTTCCGGGAGGCGGAGGAGATGAACGACGGCAATTCGCTTCCTGTCAGGATCGGCATCTATATGACAAGTGTCGAGGACGTTTCCATCAGCTCCGCGTATGACCGGGCGAAGATTGCATGCGACATGCTTCCGAGAACAGATACTTCTTCCTTCAGTTATTACAGCACCTCCATGCGCGAGGAGGTGAAAAGGCGGCAGTATATCCTTTCGCACTTTGACGAAGCCATTTCGCGCCGCTGGATCCAGGTGTTCTATCAGCCGATCATCCGGGCAGTCACAGGAAGGGTCTGTGATGAGGAGGCCCTGGCCCGCTGGATTGATCCGGTGAAGGGGTTTATGTCACCCGCGGATTTTATTCCGGTGCTGGAGGACGCCGGGCTGATCTACAAGCTGGATCTGTACATTCTGGATCAGGTTCTGGAGAAGATCAGGAGACAGCGTGAATTCGGCCTTCACATCGTTCCACAGTCCATCAATCTGTCCAGGGCTGATTTTCACGCATGTGACATTGTGGAAGAAATCCGCCGGAGAGTGGACGAAGCGGGGATTGGCAGGGACAAGATCACCATCGAGATCACGGAGAGCATGATCGGACGGGACTTTGATTTCATGAAGGAGCAGGTGAGACGTTTCCAGGATCTGGGATTTCCGGTATGGATGGATGATTTTGGAAGCGGCTATTCCTCCCTTGACGTCCTCCAGAGCATCAAGTTCAATCTGATCAAGTTCGACATGGGATTCGTCCGGAGGCTGGATGAAGGCCAGGATGCGAAGATCATTCTGGCCGAACTGATGAAGATGGCGACATCGCTGGGGCTCGATACGGTGTGCGAAGGCGTGGAGACGATTGAGCAGGTACGCTTCCTTCAGGACATCGGCTGTTCCAAACTGCAGGGATTCTATTATTGCAGACCGATTCCCTGGAAGGAGATTCTTGAAAGGAACCGCAAAGGGACCCAGATCGGCTTTGAGAACCCGGAGGAATCTTCTTATTTTGAAACAATCGGGCGTGTCAATCTTTTTGATCTTGGAGCGATTGTCAGCGAGGATGAGAAGGCGCTCCGGAATTCCTTCAACATGCTGCCGATGGGAATCCTTGAGATCAAGGGGGATTCCTTCCGGTATGTCCGGAGCAATGAGGCATACCGCAGCTTTATGAATCAGACATTCCACTGGAACTTTACA
>CACXFW010000495.1 GCA_902767065.1 uncultured Lachnospiraceae bacterium
AGCTTGCTTATCTGACGGATCTGAGCGGTACCAGGGGGCGGACAAGCGGTGAAACCGCTCTGTCCGCCCACAGCGAAGAACACGAAGAGTTCTGAGCAATGGGGGTGCTGAATAGTTACCTTTCTTTGAACTATTATACCCTATATCAGGGCTGAGGTCATGTGGTCTTTCTTCTGAAAAACAGTCCCGCCAGCAGGAACGCTGCAGCCAGGACGGCGATCACGCCGGCGATGATGAATAGGCCCTGGGAGACCCCGACGACAAGCGCCCAGCTGAATACAAAGGGGCCGAGCGACTGGGACACATTTTCAAACAGGCTGTAAACACCCAGTGACCGGTCGACGCCAAACCGGACAGCCTCCTCCTGATCGGTATAGAAGCTGGTCTGCAGCGGCAGGCCGAAGCTGTCGGAAAAACCGAGAATGACCAGGGCAATGAGCAGCGACGGAATCGAATGGAAAGCTGCAACCAGTGCAAACGCTGCCGCGTAAAGCAGTGCGGACAACGTGAGTCCAAGCCGCTTCTTCCTGGCTTTTGTGAACAGATTCGTCATGACCGTGCTCATAGCCATTACGCACAGGCCGTTCAGCAGGAAAGAGTATCCGACGTATGTTTCGGACAGGCCCCATCTCGTTCCGATGATCGGATACATGTAGATAAGGAAGTAGCTTCCGATCAGGACGGGCACGACCAGCATCAGGAAAAAGACCAGGATATTCGGTGAAAACAGGAACTTCAGGAAACTTGTCCTGCCCTGATCGGCGTTGTCCTCTTCCTCCTCCATGTCTCCGGATTCGGCGTGAATCAGATATTTCCATACCAGACCAAACAGGAGGAAGCTGGCTATGGCAGTCAGAGCGAACAGGACAATCCCCGGAACCCAGTTCAGAAGGAATCCGCCGAAGACGGTGCCGGAATTGATTCCGTTGAGCGCGGCAGCGTTGTAGTAGGCAAACCCTGTGTCCTTTTCATCGCCAGGCATCTGCGCGATGAGAATATTCACAATCAGCAGGATGACGCCCCAGCCGGCGCCGATTACCAGGCTGCCGAGTGTAATCATCCAGAAATTCGGAATGATTCTTAGAGCAAGGCCGGCCGTAAAGAGAATCGCGCACAGCAGGGCTGACCGCCTGAGGGAGAACCTTCGGATCAGTCCTGCGCCGAGGACGGAGAAGAGCGCCCCGGAGACTACTTCCGCGGAGAATGGGATAGCAGCCATGATCTGCGAAGAGACGCCGGGAATCTTCACGTCCACGGCAAGCCGGATCGCGTAGGTCGGAAGAATGGCCGTAGTCAGGTTCGTAAAGAAGAAGATCAGGAAGACAACCATTCTCAGCACGCCGGCAGGAATGACCCTGCCCCCTTTGCGGGATCCGGTATCGGAAGCCGTGACGGCCGAGGTGTATTCCCAGTGTCCCCGGGTATAATAGATGATCTCGATCATGCACATGACGCCGACGGCTGTGAGGGCGATCAGATTGAGCAGGAGCTCCACAAAGATCCGCTGCATCTCCTGATTGAAGCTCTGCAGATCCGTGCCCACCTCGATCAGGCCGACCGGGACGCCGTCTTTATCCAGAATCGGATTAAGGATAAAGAGATAGCTTCCTTCCACGCTTCGGTTGATGTAATGCTTTCCGATACCGGAGATCATGATCGACTGTTCATCGGATTCTTCATAATCCCAGTCATAAGGGAGCAGCATGGAATTTTCATCCATCGAATACGTGATGCTGATCGTGTCATAATCTCCCAGAACCCGGTACATTGTGCAGTACAGGTCGTCCGCGGACTGCGATCTGGTCTTGAAGACGCTGTTCACCGCATCCTGGACTTTCAGATAGTCTTCCCCGAGAAAGTCTGAGGATTCATCCAGATTCAGAAATGCGTCTATGGGCATGGTTTCCAGTGTGAGTGACGCGCAGAATTCCGCCTTGTCATACATGGAATTATAGAGCTGATCCCGGAAATTGGGGAACAGGGTTCCGATCAGCATGACGGAAAGGATTCCCACGCCGATCAGGACTGCAGCTACGATGCGCGCCATGGAACTTGCCTTGCGGAGGAAGAAGCGAATGAGCAGGAACAGATCGGCAAAAAGACTGAGCGCAAGAACCACCAGGCTGATCCACCCAAGGATGACAATCAGCTTAAGCTTTGAGGAGAGGGTGAACGATTCAACATATTCACATTGTTCCCCGTCCCAGATCTTGACGAGACTGGCGGTGGTTGAGATCACACGGCAGTCGGAATTGACACTGTCGCAGACCTCCCGTTCTGACCACGGGATCCCCTCCTGCAGGAAAGCAACCTCTCCGGTCTTAGTATCGATGGCATTCAGGCAGCGCAGCCCGCGATCCGCCACATACAGCGTGCCGTCCAGGAAGCTGATTGCGCGCGGTACGCTCTCAAATTCCTGTACATGCTGCGAATTATCGTACAGAAGGGAGTCATTTTCACCATCGACGTAGCGGTAAATTCTGCCATGGTAGGTGCAGTACCAGAGCTCATCAGACTTCATGTCCCATACCACGTTCAGAATAAGGGAACTGGCATTTTCCATCGGGAAGAAATGAAGCTTTGAGGA
>CACXFW010000496.1 GCA_902767065.1 uncultured Lachnospiraceae bacterium
CGGACAAGCGGTGAAACCGCTCTGTCCGCCCACAGCGAAGAACACGAAGTGTTCTGAGCAATGGGGGTGCTGAATAGTTACTTCTATAGATTGATGTGGGGACAAACCCGCCCTTTGGTCGGGCACGCCCCTTCGGGGCTTTGCGAGTACGATTTGCCCGCTGATGCGGGGACAAATCTATTACGAGGAGAAAGATCAATGCTGATTGTCTGTACCATCCTGTTTCCGATCATAGCAGGCATCCTTGCATCTGTGATCCGTGCCGCATCCTACCGGAGCCTTTGCAGGAGGTACGCTGTGATCTCGGTTGTCAGCGCGGCGCTTGGCCTTCTTGCGATTCTGTACGCAGAGGAGATCACACTGCTTACCTTCGCGGAAAATGTCACGCTGACGTTTGCGCTCGACGGTCTGGGAAAGTTCTTCCTGGCAGCGGTTCTGATCCTGTATACCTGCGCAGCTTTCTACGCGATGGAATACATGAAAATGGAAGAGAACCGGCCGACGTTTTTCTGCTTTTTCTATATCTCCCTCGGTGCGCTGATCGCGGTCTGCGCGGCGGATAATCTTGTCACGGTATACCTTGCTTTTGAGATGGCGACGCTGACGACGGTTCCCCTTGTTCTTCATGAGAGGACGAAGGCGGCAGTCGCAGCAGGCCTGAAATATCTGTTCTATTCGATCGGCGGTGCCCTGATGGGCCTGTTCGGTGTTTTCTTTGTATATTATTACGGGATGGCAGGAAGGTCATTTGTCCCGGGCGGATTTCTGGACCAGGCGGCGGTGGCAGGGAATGAGGGAATCCTGCTTGCGGCAGTCATGGCAGCCATCGTGGGCTTCGGGACAAAGGCCGGTATGTATCCGATGCACGGATGGCTCCCGACCGCGCATCCGATTGCGCCTGCTCCGGCGTCAGCGCTTTTGTCCGGCATCATTGCGAAGGCGGGCGTCATCGCGGTAATCCGCCTTGTCTACTACTGTGTCGGGCCGGAGTTTATCCGTGGAACCTACGTACAGTATGCCTGGATGATCCTGTCCATGATTACGATCTTCATGGGGTCGATGATGGCATTTCTGGAAAAGAATATGAAGAAGAGGCTGGCTTATTCGACGGTCAGCCAGATCTCCTATATCATGCTGGCTCTGTCCCTGCTGTCGGATGGCGGCCTGAGAGGCGCGCTGCTTCATGTGATGAGCCATGCTTCATCGAAGGGCTGCCTGTTTTTGTGCGCCGGCGTATTTATTTACAAGCTGGGCAGGAGAGGCGTGGATGAGCTGAGCGGGATCGGGAGGCAGATGCCGATTGTGATGTGCTGTTTCCTTGCCGCGTCCCTGTCTTTGGTCGGCATTCCGCCTATGGGCGGCTTTCTCAGCAAATGGGTGATCGCGCTGAATATCGCGGATGACGGGATGAAGGTCCTCAGTGTATTGCCGGTTGTGATCCTTCTGATTTCCGCCATGCTCACGGCGGGCTATCTGTTCCCGGTTGCCTTCAGGTCTTTCTTCCCCGGGAACGACGTCTCGCTTCCTGAAGAGAGCGAGGAGCCAAACGCTCTGATGACAGTGCCGATGATCCTCCTATGCTGTGTGTCCCTTGTCATGGGAATCTGGGGCGTCCGGATCCTGGAGGGCATCGGATTCTGACGGTAACTATCGCTTGCGCAATGGCTGAGGAACTGTACAGGTTCTAAGGATCTGTTTCCCTGAACACGGATTGATCGATTTCATTCTTTCGTTAAGGGATTCGAACACGAGTATCGCAATGATGAGAAATGCAGGAATCATAATCAGCATATTGCTTCCCATCATCGGGGGGATCATCCTGCTTGAAAGAAAGCAGATCACCGAGCGCGGCAGGAGAATCTGGTGCGAGGCTCTCGCGTGCCTGACTTCGGTGATCGTGTGGATGATCCTTCTCGGAGGACCGGTGGAAGAGTTTTCCCTGTATTCCTTTACCCGGGGATTTCAGATCGTGTTTAAGGCGGACGGACCTTCCATGTTTTTTGCCGGAATGGTGTCGTCCATGTGGCCTTTCGTCACGCTGTACGCCTTCGAATACATGGAGAATGCGGTTCACAAGAACAGCTTCTTCGGATTCTACATCATGACCTACGGGGTGACGCTCGGGGTTGCCTTCTCCGGGAATCTCCTGACGATGTATGTATTCTATGAGATGTTGTCCCTTGTCACGCTTCCCCTGGTGACGCATGAGCAGAATCATGAGTCGATGTACGCAGGCAGGATCTACGCGACTTATGTCATCGGAGGGGCAGCGATGGCATTTCTTCCGGTTGTCGTGATGACCATGTTCACAGAAGGCGGGTTCGTATGGGGAGGGCACTCTTACAGCAACCTTGCGTTGAATTACGTACTGATCCTGTGGATTCTGGGATTTTTCGGATTTGGCGTGAAGGCGGCGGTGATTCCGTTCCATCTCTGGCTCCCTGCGGCGACAGTCGCTCCGACGCCGGTCACGGCGCTTCTCCATGCGGTGGCGGTAGTGAATACCGGCGTTTTCGCGGTGACAAGACTGACATGGTATGTCTTCAGCCCGCAGCGTCTGACCGGATCGTGGGCGCAGGGGGTTGCGGTTCTGACAGCCTGTGCGACACTGGTCTATGCGGCAAGCCGGGCTCTGAGAGAAAGACACTTCAAGCGCCGCCTGGCGTTTTCCACCGTCAGTAATCTGAGCTACATGCTGTTCGGAATCCTTCTGCTGACACCGGAAGGCCTTCAGGCGGGCCTTGCGCATATGCTGTTCCACGGAACCATCAAGATGAGCCTCTTCCTGTGCGCAGGCGCATTTATCCATAAGAGCGGGAAAAACTATATCTATGAACTTAACGGAGCAGGACGGAAGATGCCGCTGACCTTTCTGTTCTATACGCTTGGAGCGCTGTCTCTGTCCGGGATTCCGCTCTTTGCGGGTTTCGTTTCCAAATGGGATCTTCTGACGGCAGGCGGGACCGCGCACTCTGTGTACGGATATATCGGGATTGTCAGCCTTCTGTGCGCCGCGTTTTTCTGCTCGATCTATACGCTGTCGGTTTCCGTCCGCGCCTTTTTCCCTGTGAAGGGGACGGATCTGTGGGAGAATACGCAGCTCTCAGATCCGGGATGGAGAATGATGCTTCCCATCGTGATCTTTACAATTCTGGATATTGTATTTGGTGTGTTACCGGGCCCTGTGATGGGATTTTTGAACCAGGTCTCAAGAGGAGTGATGTGATATGCTTCCGGCATTGCTGATATTTCTGCCTTTCCTGTTCGGGATCACTGACTGTGTGATCGCAAGAAGAAGTGAACGGGGACGGGATCTTTTTGTGGTGCTCTCCACCTGGATTGAGCTGGGACTGTCGGTCATTCTCATCTTTTTTGCAGTCCGGGGCAGTGGCGCTGAACTTCTCAGGCTTGAAATCCCCCATGTTTTCACGTCCGGGCTGTCTCTTCGCACTGACGGCTTCCGGGCAGTCTACAGCCTGGTCACTTCTTTGATGTGGGCATTTACAACGACCTTTTCCCTGGAATACTTCCGGCATGAGACAGAGCATCTGACCCGGTATTATCTCTTTGTGCTGTTTACGCTGGGCGCGACCCAGGGAGTGATGCTGTCAGGGGATCTGCTTACCACCTTTCTGTTCTTTGAGATCCTCTCCCTTACCAGCTTTACGTGGGTCATGCATGAGGAGACGGAGGGGGCGCTCAGGGCCGGATATACCTACCTTTTTATCGCAGTGATCGGAGGACTGGTCCTGTTCATGGGGCTGGTTCTTCTGCAGCATGCGGCAGGGACCCTGTCATATTCGGAGCTCTTTGCGGCAGTGAAAAGGAGCGGTGCTGGCTCCGGAACAATCCTGGCCGCGGGGATCTTAATCCTGATTGGTTTTGGATGCAAGGCTGGAATGTTTCCTGTTCATGTATGGCTGCCGAAAGCCCATCCGGTTGCTCCGTCCCCGGCTTCAGCGCTTCTGTCAGGCGTGTTGACCAAGGTGGGAATCTACGGAATCCTGATGACGGCGCTGGAGGTGTTGATAGACTCAGCTTATTTTGGATGGATTGTTTTTCTTCTCGGAGCGATCACGATGCTCCTGGGCGCTGTGCTTGCTCTGTTCTCCATTAATCTGAAGCGGACGCTTGCGTGTTCGTCCATGTCGCAGATCGGTTTTATTCTGACAGGGATCGGGATGACGATCCTTTTGTCCGTACAGCATGGACAGATTGAGGGTGCCGGATTTGCCGCTCTTGAGGGGCATGCCGCCATGGCAGTCAGCGGAACGGTGCTTCATATGGTGAACCATTCCATGCTCAAGCTGTGCCTGTTCTGCGCGGCGGGCGTGGTTGTCATGAACCTTCACGAGCTGGACCTGAACCGGATCCGCGGATGGGGGAGAGGGAAATGGCTTCTGACGATCGCCTTCTTTCTCGGTGTGATCGGGATCGGCGGCGTACCGCTGCTGAATGGCTATGCAAGTAAAACGCTTCTTCACGAAGCAATCGCGGCAGGAATTGCGGAGGCGGGAGAAGGAGTGGCAATTGCCGAAGGTGCTTACTGGATCCTGGCTGGCATCGAATGGATCTTCCTGTTTTCAGGCGGGTGCACGTTTGCCTATATGCTGAAGCTGTTCATCTGTGTCTTTGTTGAGAAAAACCGGGATCCTGAGAGGCAGGAGCTGTTTGACAGGACTTCAAAGGGATATATGGGAGCAGGAGGCATTATCGCCGTCTTCGGGACATCGATCTCGTTCATCGTGCTTGGGCAGAAGCCGGTATTCAATGCGCTTGCCTCGTTCATGACAGGACAGGAAAATGTGCTGGAGGAGTTTTCTCCGCTGAGCTTTGAGTGTCTTGAGGGAGCCCTGATCTCGCTGGGCATCGGAACACTGCTTTACCTGATTTTGATCCGTCTCTATCTCATGAAGAAAGGGGAATACGTCGACCGCTGGCCGTCGTGGCTGGATCTGGAGAATCTGTTCTACAGACCGCTTCTGACCAGATGGCTCCCCGGATTCTTTGGCGCCATCCTGCGCATTCCGGCTGAAAACAGGGTTTCCTCTGTGGTATGCAGGGGAGTAGTGACATGTGCGGCCTGGATCTGCCGGATGCTGTCGATCGGTACCGATGCGCTGATCATTCTGATCCGCAGGAGCGTTCTTCGCGAGCATGTGGTTGCGGATACTGCTGACCGGATCGGCCTTCTGGAAAAGCGTGTGGATGAGGTGCGGGAAGCCTATCAGCCGATCCGCGGTAACTTTTCCTTTGCGCTGATGCTGTCCTGCATCGGGATGATGGTGATCCTGGGGGTGATCATGTTTTTTAATCTTCATGGTTGAGAGCCCTGATGTCAACGAATCTTCGGATTATAGATGCATTTTTTCGCGAGCTGATGATATTGGGGTGCTGAGGATGGAACGGTGGTAATTCAGGAAGAAAGACCTATCAGAAATGAAGATGGTAAGGATGGAATATCAAGGATTCACTCTGTGCTTTCCAATTCTCTCATTATATGTCTGCTTGGCATTTTTCCTCTAGTATACCATAACAACTATATTGATATTCAGACTTGCAAAGCATGGGCATTCCGTGTAATTGCAGTGTGCTATCTGCTGGCCGAAGCAGGCATTCTTGTTTTCAGTTATAGATGCAAAAAAAAGAATCATTGTGATCGACCTGGAAAGGTTTCATACTATGATAGCTTTCTGATTCTCTTTGTGGCAGGGATTACCTTAAGCTCTGTTTTTTCAAAGTGGCCGATATATTCTTTAAATGGAAATATGGGGAGAAATGTCGGGACTGTTGATTTATTTCTTGTGAGCTGCCTGTATCTGGCATTAATACGACATTTTCGTATCAGGAAATTCGTTCTGTATATTGTTTCTGCGTTAAACGGATTGGAGTTTCTTCTGATCATCCTGAACTTCTGGGGACTGGATCCGCTGAAAATGTATGAAAACCTTATAAAGAAACAGCACAATGTTTTTATAGGAACCGTTGGAAATATAAATGTTGCATGTGGATTTCTCTGCATTGTTTTGCCTGCAGATATGGCCTTGTTTGTAATCTGCAGGAATAAGTACAGGAAAGCAGTATATGGCTTGCTGATTCTGTTTGGAACGTACGCCGGCTTTGCGACATCATGTGACAGTTTTTTACTGGGATGTGCTGCGGCGTTTGGTTCACTCGTATTATATGTTATCTGTACTGAATCAGGAATGATGGAACTGTCTGTCTGTTTATTTCTGTTTTTTCTTGCGGCGCTGGCCATGAGACTGTCTTTGCGATTCGCGCACTATTACAAGGTCCATTCCCGGTTTATCAGATATTATGAAAAAGACAGCTTTCTGGCTTCTTTTATAAACTCTCCTTTTTTGGCTGTAGTTTTGGGCTGCGCTATCATTTTAAGCGTACTATCAATCTTGTTAAAATCCAGATTCCAGGTTCGGGTATTAAAGATTCTGTTTTGCTTTGCAATCGCGATGCTTTGTGCGGGAATCTTGCTGGTTCTGATTGCGAACCTTTTTTCGGGAATGAGGCAGACTCAGCGCTTTAGTTGGTTGAACCAGCTTGTAATCGACGATGAGTTTGGATCGGGACGGGGATACATATGGAAGCGAAGTTTAGAGATGTGGATGTCTTATCCTTTTTCTGAGAAAATGATTGGCTGTGGAACAGATTGCTTTTTCCTGCAGATGGTTCCGGTCTATGGACAGGAGATGATGGATCTTTTTGAGGA
>CACXFW010000497.1 GCA_902767065.1 uncultured Lachnospiraceae bacterium
CTTACGGATGAAAATGATCTGTCCTATATTGCGATGATTGTTCTGTCCGGGGAAGACGTGGAACGGAAACTGGAAGAGGTCGAGATGCTGTATGTTTCCCTGAAAGAGCGTTTTCGTATGCCATCTGATACAGCGCAGTCTGCTGCCATGGTCCTTTCCATGAGCAGAAAGCCGGTTGAGCAGAAGGTGGAAAGCTTTATCAGTTTCTATAAAGCCCTGAAAGAAGCAAAGCATGCAACATCAAAAGGGAAATCAATGTCTGTTTACGCGGCTTTTACAGATCTGGATGCGCCCATGGAGAAGCTTGTGGATGAGGTTGGCGAAGCGGATAATTGGTTAAAACACCAGAAAGGTTATGGTATCCTTTCATCCTCTGATGTCAGACGGGTCATGGCTGCAGCTCTGGTACTGCAGCTGCACGAATTGCAGAGTGCAGTTCCTGTTCATACAGAAGCGGTCTCAGTAGTTTCTCAGCTGATTGCCGAGGAAGTGATCTTTATGATGATCATGCTCATCGTCATTTCAGTCACTGCCAGCACGACTGTAAACAGTTCATGGTAGGGCATGCGAATCCTGATCCTGATTTCATAAGGACTTTCTTTGCTTGTCACATATAACGGACGCAACTCTGTAAACAGCTTTTGTTCCATATACGCCTCCATATACACTGTTCTGGAAGGATCATTATAGTTCCGGAACAGCCAGTTTTCAAGTAATAACGGCGCGGTCATCAGTGCCGGGAAGGCATTAAGGGTACTGTTCACGGTCTGACCGGGCCTGCTGCCTGCCCTGTGAATTGCGTGAGGCATCATGCTCGATGAGGACGAGGAGACGAAGGACTTTCCTCTGTTCAGCCGGTGGTCAGAGTTCACAGATGATTCAGTCAGGACTGGTAACGAAAGATCGAAAAAAAAATCTGTCCGGTTATGATGAAAGAACCTGTATATATGCTATAATCATTCCAGACATGTGCTGCTTGAGGAGCCAGATCCCGTTTGAAAGTACGAGTCTTGAGGGACGAAGCAGTTTCGATTGCGGGACCTGAATCCGAACGGATATTGTCAGGAATGAACGGTTGTTTCTCGAAAAGATACGACGGATCTCGTGACAATGGTCCGGAAGATAGCTGAGGAATCTGACGTTTCGTAGATCACACCAATGAAGAAAGGAGACAGCAAGATGAGTAAGAAGAAAGACTATAAAGAGTTTATGCAGATGTTCCGGGGCGGGGTGTTCCCAATGCCTCCTATGCCTTTCGCTCCTGTTTCAGGGAATAAGAACGGCACTGACGAGGACGCAAAGGCTGAGAGGAACACACAGAAGGAAAACGTCAAATCCACGGTAAAGAGCGCCTGGAAACAGAGAAATGACAGGAAGAAGACTACCGCGGATAATAGAAAGGAACAGTGGAAGCAGTTCTTCGATTACATGATGGAGAGACAGGATATGTTTGCTGCTCTTATTCCGGATGATACCTCTTTCCTGCCGCCCTTTGTGCAGATGTTTCCGGTATCTCCGAAAGCCTTTATCGAGTATCTGAAAGAGTTCGAGATAATGGCGAACGAGCATTTTGTTGCTCAGGTGGATTCCGCTATGGACTTTTACTTCAAGGGACGGGAAAAGCTCTTTGACATAGTTTCTGAGGCGATGGACAAAAAGGAAGAGGATGAGCAGACAGAAAGTGCTGAAGAAAAAGAAGTAAAAAAGTCCGGAACCAAAACCCGGAAAACAACTGGGACCAGATCTGGAAGAAGAGCCAAAGCAGCGAAAGAAGCTGAGGCAGAAACTGTTGAATCTGAGAGCTGAGTTGAGATCAGCAGGAGTCGCTGCAGATTGCGCCGCTTTTTCCTGGGTAAGGGACTTCTGATAAAGCATTATGATCGGAGCAATCGCCGGGTGCATAACAAGTGCGTTTATGAACGACAAAAAAAATACACTTTTGTCGTTTGCTATAAGAAAACGTCTCCGGGAGTGTGGTGAGCATGCTCCCGGAGTTCTGTTGTCCTTCTCCGGCCTTGCATTCGTAATAAGAAGCCGTGCAGATGTATAGGTTATTTCTGTACAGGTTCCAGGGCAGGCTTCAGGCAGGAGCAGGCGGGGAAAGGAAGCAGGATCCGGTATGGCATATATCCTTACAGCAGTTGGAGCCGGCGGGAAGACAACGTATCTTCATTCCCGCGCGCAGGAGTACCTGCGTCAGGGCATGCGGATTGCCATCACCACGACGACACATATCTGGCCGCCGCGAAAGGGCGGAAAGCTGCCGGGCGTGGAGTATTTCGGAACAAGGGAAGAGTCCGGCAAGCTTTCCTGGCCGGGGGATGAGGTCTATGCGAAGATCTGCCGGGAGTTTGATGTCGTGCTGGTGGAAGGGGACGGAAGCCACTCAATGCCGGCAAAGATCCCCGGAGAGAGGGAACCTGTCATTCCCGGCAATACGGATGAGATCGTCGTTGTCATGGGATCTCACGCGATCGGGCGCAGGCTGGATGTGGTCTGCCAGCGCTACGGATCATATGGAAGTTCCTTCGATGCGGCTGGAGAGTTGACCTGTCCGGACGGGACCGGGGCGAAATCCGGGTCTTACGCAGCGAAAAGGAAGTCCTCCCATGATGCAGGGAAAGCAGAATCCTGCCCTGGAGCAGGAAACAGCGTGCTGGTGACAGAAGAGATCCTGGAAAGGCTCGCGCAGCAGTATTATCTGCGCCCGCTGCGTCAGCGCTTTCCCCGCGCGAAGCTGTCCTTCGCGCTCAGCCGGATGCCGGAAGGAAAGGGGAGGATTGCCGCCGTTTTGATGGCATCCGGCTTCGGAAGACGGTATGGAGGAAACAAGCTGCTGGATGACTTCCGGGGAAAACCCCTGTACCGCCATGCGCTGGATCACATCATCGAAGCGCTTGGAAAAGAGAGCGTAATTGTGGTAAGCCAGTATGAACCGATTCTGGCGAAGGCCGGGCGGGAAGGGATCCTGGCGGTGAAAAATGACCAGGCTGCGGAAGGGATCAGCGCGTCGATCCGGCTTGGCACGCACAAAGCGCTCGAACAGAAAAAGGACGCAGTGATGTTCTTTGCCGCGGACATGCCCTATCTTCCGGGCACTGAGATCCGGATGTTTGCCGGACAGTTTCTTTCAAGCCGGAAACCTTACGGGTGCATGGAATTCGGTCCAAAGCACATCTGCACCAACCCCGGCGCGTTTCGCCTTCCCCAGGGAGAAAGAAAGCTCCTGCAGCTGACCGGCGACCGCGGAGCGATGCGGATCATGAAGCAGGAGCCCTGGAATATCTATTATTATCAGATCGCGCCGGAGTGGGCGGAAGATGTTGATGTGAGAAGCCGTTCAGCCGGAATCATAGAAAGCCCTCCCTTATAAATCTGCGGTTTCTCAGGCCTTCTCCGCCTCCGGCGGAACAAAGTCATACCGATTCTCAGGCCTCCTCCGCCTCCGGCGGAACAAAGTCATACTGATTCTTCTCAGGCCTCCTCCGCCTCCAGCGGGACAAAATCAAACCGCTTCAGATCGAACAGGCCTCTTGCGGTGATCTTGAGATCCGGGATGACGATCAGGCTCATGAAGCACAGCGACATGACCGGCTCAACCTCGTGGCTGACACCGAGTCTTTCGTACGCGGTTTCGTGCAGGATCTTCAGCTGCTTTGCGACCTCTTCCCCGGACAGATCGCTCATCAGCCCCGCAATCGGGAGCGGAAGAGAAGCGATCACCTCTCCATTTTCCACAAGAACGAACCCGCCCTCCTGCTCAATCAGCGCGTTGACCGCAGCGTAGATCTCCTCATTGCTTACCCCCACACAGATGATATTGTGAGAGTCGTGCGCGACGGACAGGGCGATGGCTCCCCGCTGGATTCCGTAATCCTTCAGGAGGCCGAGGCCGATCTTTCCCGTGTTGTGATGGCGCTCCAAAACGACGATCTTCGCAATCGGCTGCGCGGGATCAAAGACAAAGTCTCCCTCCTCATCCCGCCTGACGGTAACGATCGAATGCTTCGTGGTAACGCCGTCCTTCACCATTCCGATCGCCCGGACACGGTCGCTGGTCAGATGCATCTTCAGCTGGTCGATCGTAAACGGTTTCACATGCATGGAGCCCCGGACGGAGAAGATCGCGGCTTTCTCGTAAGAGGGCAGGTAGACACCGTCCCTGGCAACCTTCTTTCCCTCGATAAATACCGTCTGGGCCTTGAAGTCCTCCAGATTGTTGAACAGGACAATATCGGCTCGCTTTCCGGGAGCAAGCCCGCCCCGGTCCTCGAGCTTATAGCACTCGGCGGCATTCAGGGTCGCCATTGAGATGGCGATCACCGGATCGATTCCTGCCTTCACAAGCATTCTCAGATGATTATCAATATGGCCGTCTTCGAAGATGGTCTTCGGCTGGCGGTCATCAGAGCACAGAAGGCAGCGTCTGTAGTTGTAGGGGGTGATAGCCGGAATCAGATACTTAAGGTCATGGCAGGCGGAACCGTCCCTAAGCTGGACGTACATTCCGCGCTGGAGACGCTCCACCATCTCTTTGGTAGTAGAGCATTCATGATCCGTCTTCACGCCGGACGCGGCATAGGCATTCAGCTCTGCGCCCGTTACCGCGGGTGAATGGCCGTCAATGACCTTGTGAATGTTATGCGCGACCAGCAGCTTATTAAGCTCTTCGTCTCCCTTATTGATGATCCCGTAATAATTCATGAATTCGCCCAGCCCCGGAATATGCCTGTCCCCGATGGGCCACTGGATGTCAAATGCATTGAGAATCGCGCCGGAATCCTCAAAGGGAGTGGCAGGCACACAGCTCGGGATCATATAGCGTACGGAAAGCTCTGTTTTTTCCGCGGCGCGGATCATGTAGTTGAAGCCTTCCAGTCCATATACGTTCACGATCTCATGAGGATCCGCGATAACCGTTGTTGTTCCGCACGGGACGACCATACGGCCGAATTCCTCCGGGGAAGTGTAGGTCGATTCGATGTGGATATGCGCATCGATCAGGCCCGGCGCGGCGTACGCGCCCCTGGCGTCAAATTCCTCCTGTCCGCGGTAATCGTCTCCGAAACCGACAATGCGACCGTCTGTGACCGCGATGGAATCGTCACGTACCGTACCGGAATAGACATCGACGATATGGCAGTTATAGATGACCAGATCGGCCGGAATGCGGTGCATCGCCGCGTCGATCATGCGGCTCAGTGTCCGTTTATCCATATGCTCCATTCGGAATCCTCCTTTTCTTTTAATTTCGTGTAGCTATTCAGCACCCCTGACCGCCCCCTGGAACCGCTCAGATCCGTCAGATAAGCAAGCTTATCTGACTGGATCATGAGCAATTCCAGGAGGTGCTGAATAATTA
>CACXFW010000498.1 GCA_902767065.1 uncultured Lachnospiraceae bacterium
GCTCAGATCAGTCAGATAAGCAAGCTTATCTGACTGGATCATGAGCAATTCCAGGAGGTGCTGAATAATTACAAAAAAGGAGGAAGAAATGAGGATTCGCCCTGGGAAAATAAAAAGGTGCCGGCTGGCGCTGGTGGTGCTGCTTGTATGGTCAATCTGCTTTCCTGCCTCCTGCTTCGCGCAGGAGCCGGATCCCGTTCGAAAGAACGAGTCCGAAGGACAAAGCGGTTACGATTCCGGGATCGGCACCCGGGCGGATTCTGCCAGCAGGAAACGATCATTTACACAGGAGGAGACGGAAACACAGCAGGACCTGGATCGGATTGGTGAGATCATAGAAAACATGACCCTGGAGGAGAAGATCGGCCAGATGATCATGGCGGATTTCCAGATCTGGAATGAGAACCCTGAGGAGGAAGATTCCGAGGCGGTTCCGGTCACATCGCTGAACGATGAGATCCGTGAAGCGATCGCCAGAGACAGGTTCGGGGGAATCCTTCTGTTTGAATGCAACTGTCCGGGAAATGAGCAGACGCTCGAACTCGTCACTCAGATGCAGGAAGCAAACGCCGCGTCAGACAGGGACTTCCCGATTCCGCTTCTGATTGCCACAGATCAGGAAGGCGGGATTGTTGCAAGGCTGGGGGAAGGGATCCGGGGAATCGGCAATATGGCCATCACCGCAACCGGAGACGAAGACAATGCCTATACCGCTGCATCCTGGATAGGACAGCAGCTCCAGGCATTGTCGATCAATGTGGACTTCGCGCCTGTTGTGGATGTGAACAACAATCCGGGAAATCCGATCATCGGAGTGCGATCCTTCTCCGACGATCCGGAGGTTGTGTCCGGATATGGAGTCCGGTTCCTCGAAGGAATCAAGGATACCGGAACAATCTGTGCGCTGAAGCATTTTCCGGGGCATGGAGATGTGGCGACGGACAGCCATACGGGATTCCCGATCCTGAACAAGACCTATGAGGAGCTGAAGGAATGTGAGCTGATTCCTTTCCAGGCGGCGATTGATGCCGGCGCGGATATGGTGATGACAGCCCATATCCAGTATCCGAAGATCGAGAAAGAAACCTGCAGATCCCTCTCAACAGGGAAGGAGGTGTTCCTTCCCGCTACCCTGTCTCATACGATTCTGGAGGATATCCTCAGAGGAGATATGGGGTTTGAAGGCGTGATCGTCTCAGACGCGATGAACATGGCGGCAATCGAGGAGAACTTTGACCGCAAAGAGATGGGCGTTATGGCAATCAATGCCGGAATTGACATGATCCTGATGCCGGTTCCGGTGACGGATGCTGAGAAACTGGATGAGCTTGAGGAGTTTATGGCGTACCTGTGTGAGATGGTGAGAAACGGGACCATTGATGAGAGCCGGATCGATGAGTCTGTCCGCAGGATTCTGAAGGTGAAGGAGAGCCATGGCATCCTTGATCAGACCGGTTTCCGGAAATCGGAGGAAGAGGCGAAAGAAGCGGCAGCGTTTGTCGGTAACGATGAAATGCGTGCCATGGAATGGGAGATGATGCAAAAAGCGGTCACGCTCCTTCATGCAAAAGAAGGACTCATTCCCATCAAGGCCCGGCCGGGCGGGAAGGCTGCGCTTATTTTTACGATGCAAAACAGAGTCAATTACGCTGAGATTGCCCGCCAGCGCCTTGTGGAGGAGGGCCTGATACCGGAGGATTATTCCTTTGAAGTGCTTGTGTGCAGTGAGGAGTCAAGAGCTGACTGTGTCAGGGCCGCAAGGCAGGCAGACTGTGTCATTGCGGTTTCCTCACTGTTCAACGTCGCCGCGCTGGATCCGGATTCAGACAGCGGAGTGGCATCTTCTGTCCTGGATGATGTCCTCGAGGCCGCGCATAAGGCCGGGAAGCCGTTCATCCTGCTCAGTTCCCAGCTGCCTTATGACGCGGTACGTTATCCCGGCGCGGACGCGGTTGTGTTGTCATATGGTTCCACAATGCTGAATGAGCTTCCGAAGGGAAGAGCGACTTATTCCGTCAATCTTCCGGCTGCGATCTGCGGGATCTTCGGAGAATACGAGTTTGCAGGACGGCTGAGCGTCACTCTTCCGACGCTGAATGAGGACTATACCTTTTCCAAAGAACCGGCCGCAGCGTCCAGGTCCGGCATTGATTACCTTGCGTTGGTCAACAAGCTCAATCCCCTGCCGGAGGGCTGGGAAGACGAGCTGAAAACAGTCATGACCACCAACTCCGTGGGGGATGAGGTTGAGGTCGAGGAGAAGGCCTTTGACGCGTATCTGGCGCTGAAAGAGGATCTGGAAGAAAACGACGGCATCTTCCTCGAGCTGGATTCCGCCCGCCGCACAGTTGCCGGGCAGCAGGAAATCATGGATCGCTTTATCGAAAAATACGGCGCTGATTACGCGGCCAAAACCGTGGCCGTCCCGGGCTTTTCCGAGCATCACACCGGCCTTGCGCTGGATCTGTATTTCAGGCTGAAAGGCGACGATGGGCAATTCACCGACGTCTATTACAATGAGGATATGGTGCAGTACCCAAAGATCTGGGAGAAGATCCATGCAAAGCTCGCCGGTCACGGTTTCATTCTGCGCTATCCTGAAGGCCGTGAGCATATCACCGGTTACGGTTACGAGCCCTGGCATATACGTTATGTGGACAGTGTGGACATCGCAAAGGCGATCATGGACCGGGACATCACGCTGGAGGAGTATCTCGGTGCGGTGAACGCAGCGGATGTTACAATCGACCTGGGCAAATCCACACTCTACACTGAGGAGGAGCTGAAAGAGGCTGTAGTCCAGATCAAGTGCAGATTTGCCGGCTGGGAGGGCTGCGAGCTTCACAGCATCCGCTATGCCGGAGATAAGAGCGCTTCAGAAGAAAACCTCAGGTGGATGAACGAGCTTGACGAAAACGGAAGCTATACGCAGGCTGCTGAATTCCTGATGGACTTCCATACCCCGAAAGAACAGACCGGCGCATGGGAAGCTGACGAGGAGTATACCGATTACGAGTGGTGGCTGGCCCGCAGCGAGGACGGCGGCTGGGAGGTTGTGACCCAGGGCTACGGCTGACGGATGAGACCGGCCGTTACAGTTCACTGCCCCAAAGGCTTGGCTACAGGCACAGGGCTGGCCGGGGGAGCCCTGTAACAAGGCTTGGGCGGCGGGGTGTGAACTGTAACCTTTATGGCACCCCGCATCCTTGTTTTGTGGTATATTGAAGACGTGTTTTGCCGGATAAGGTTTTCTCACCGGGTGCTGAATAGTTACCTGGAATTACTGAGAAAGGAAGAAGAGACTATGAAGAGTACGAATCGAATTCTGAAGATACTGCTGACGCTTTTTGTGATCTGCCTGTGTGCAGGATGGATGGTACCGGCGTGGGCGGATGAGACCGGAGAACTGACAGTATATTCCTCCCTGGACAAGATCTCGGAACATGGCAATGTTTACCTGATGAAAGACGACAGGGAGGTTCTCCAGCCGGATCTGGAGGAAGCGGGAATCGGGTTAGGCGATACGGTGAAGGTAACTTTTCTCGATCAGGAGCTGGAGATGCCTGTAGCCCAGAACTTCAGTGAGGCGGAAACAGGCAGCATGCTGCTCAGGGTCAAGGAAGATGCGACAGCGTTCTCCATCAATATGGGGGAATTTGCCTCGGAATACATCGCAGACAAATCAACCGCGGAGGACGGTTCGGTGACCTGGGCCTATAAGGATGGGATCGAAGGACCGGTCGAGTTCCATATCGTACTGATTAAGAAAGGCGAGGGTGAGCAGGAGGACGCAGGGACAAAGCTGTCCTATACGTCTGAACGTTCTGACTATCCCGATCTTACAGATGAGGAATACGCGAATTTCAGGGTTGTCACTTCCAGCGGCATGGGAAACGGCGCCCTGTACCGTACCTCCTCTCCGATTGACCCTGAGTATCACCGCAACACTTATGCGGACGAAGCGCTGAAGAAAGCAGGCGTTTCCACGGTCATGAATCTCGCGGACAATCCGAAGGCGGTGGAAAACCAGGAAGGATTCGCTGGCAGCTATTATTCGACAACGCAGTACATCGCGCTCGGGATCGGCATGACGGTTGACACGGAGGAGTTCAGGAGCAAGCTGGCCGACGGACTGAGGTTCTTTGTGTCGCATGAAGGACCCTATGCAATCCACTGCCAGGAAGGAAAGGACCGCACGGGAATCGTTGTGGCGATTCTGGAATGCCTGATGGGGGCGTCCTATGAAGAAGTCATAGACGACTATATGGTGACCTTCTATAACTACTTTGGCATAAAACCCGGAGATGAGCAGTACGATAAGATCGTGGAGAACAATATCGCTTCCATGCTCCGCAAGGTGCTGCATACGGAGGATCCCGGGCATGCGGATCTTGCCAA
>CACXFW010000499.1 GCA_902767065.1 uncultured Lachnospiraceae bacterium
CACGGATGGTCTGAGGTCTGTGGGTGGAGGGGCTGTGAATAGTAACTCCGGAATGTCTTCCTGTTCCGGTTACAGTTCACTGCCCCGCAGGCACAGGGCGGCGGGACAGTGAACTGTAACGTCTTCCTGGCGGTGGCGGACACCAAGCCGTTCTCCCTCCTGTGGTTCTGTTACGATTCAGCCTTCTTTCATGGAAGAATTACCGGGAGGAAACACATCTCCCATGCGCTCTGAAGCATACTCATGGATGGAATCCGCCAGGGTCTGGTAACGCAGAATAAACTCCTCCGCCTTAGGCGTAAGCACTGCCGATCCCCCTGTCGCACCGCCCCTCTGACGCTTCACAAGCTGGTATCCGAGGACGGCTTCGGCATGCCGCAGGATGCTGCGGCCTTTCGAATAAGAAAGATCCATCACAGTGCAGGCTTCCTTCACAGAACTGTATTTCCGGATTCCTGTCAGAAGATCCTGTACGCCTGGTCCGTAAAACCTTTCCCCGTCTTCTGTTGTAAGCGTAACACGTATTTTGGCTTTCATAAGAATTATGCCCGCGAACAAAATTCATTACCGAAATTCATTACCGATTAAAAAGACTTCACCGCGGTATATGCGGGTAAACGTCAGCGCTTTTCGGCGCTGACGCCTGGAAAGTGCTGACATTAACCAGTATAGCCGCGGTATATACCGCCCGGTCTCATACATCCCCCTGTCCGGGAGGCAGGATCTTCCAGCCTGGCATCAGGCCGGCTGTCCCTTCTTTCAGCTGGTCAAAAAACTCCTCTGAAGAGATCTTCTCCAGGATTCTTCCGTCTTTCATGGAACAGACTTCCCTGCTCATCCGGTAAACCTCATCGATATTGTGTGATACAAAGATAGTCGGCTTTTTCTCCTCCGTCAAGACCTGAAGCATCTCCTGCTCGAGCTGCCATTTCAGCACGGTATCCAGCGCCGAAAAAGGCTCATCCAGAAGGATGACATCCGGAGCCTGCGCAGCAATCCTCGCCATGGCGGTGCGCTGCTTCTGGCCTTCTGACAGCTCGTTGGGGAGGCTGTCCGCGAGCTCCCCGATCCGAAACCGCTCAAGAAACGGATCCGCCAGCGCAGGATCCGGCTTTCTTCCCATGCCGGCAAGTACATTTTTCCGGACAGTCATGTTCGGGAACAGCGCATAATTCTGAAACATATAGCCGACGCGTCGTTTCTGCGGAGGAAGGTTGATCTTCCTCGAAGAATCAAACAGGATTCTGCCGGAGAGCGAGATGAGCCCCTCATCCGGCTGCTCAATCCCGGCGATGCATTTCAGAGTCATGCTCTTCCCGCAGCCGCTCGGTCCGAGAAGCGCCAGGACCTTGTCCTTTACTTCAAAGTCAGCCTGCAGGCAGAAATGCCTGAGTTTTTTTCTGATGTGGACTGAAAGTACCATTTTATCTCCTGATGCCGCAGGTCAATACCGGTTCATATTTTTCATCTGCTTTCCGGTCGCAAGGTTCATGACAAGGATGATCACAAACGCAATGGCCATGATCACCAGCACCCAGAAACCTGCGGTGACATAATCCCCGTTCTGAATCACCATGGCAATCCTCTGGGAGATCGTTCCCGTCTTTCCCGGTATGTTGCCTGCCAACATAGAGGTCGCGCCGTACTCACCAAGCGCACGCGCAAATGCCAGAATCGTGCCGGATACAATCCCGGGGCCGGCTGCCGGCACAATCACCCTCCAGAAGATCCGAGTCTCGCTCATTCCCAGGGTACGTGCCGCATAGACAAGATTCACATCGATCTGTTCAAACGCGGCACGCGCATTCCGGTACATCAGCGGAAACGAGATGACAGTCGCAGCCAGAACACAGCCAAGCCATGTCTGCACGACCTTGATGCCGAACGTTTCATACAGCATGCTTCCAAACGGTCTTCTCGTTGAAAAGATCAGCAGCAGAAAGAAACCCGCGACAGTCGGCGGCAGCACCAGGGGCATGGTCAGAACCCCGTCCACAACCGCCCTCACCTTCGGCCCGGCCTTCACGACCTTCCTCGCAGTAAAGATTCCGAGGAAAAATGAAATGGCGGCTGCCACAATTCCGGTCTTGAGCGAAATCCAAAGCGGACTCCAGTCAAGTCCCGCAAGAAAGTCAATCATATCATCCCCTCCGCTGCCGGTTTTGTAATTCCTGTCTGTCATCAAGGCGCAGGGTTACTATTCACGGCTCCTTCCCCACAGACCGTGAACCGTCTGCGCCTAAATCCGTGTCAAAGTAATAAGAATCAAAGATTGCCTTCGCCGTATCAGATGTCAGGAATGCCGCAAAGTCCGCAGCCGCGGCTTCCTCCGCGTCATCCGCATCCTCATTGACAATCTGCGCCGCCGGGTAGATCACATTGCCGGTCAGATCATAGGGCACCTTCTCAAGAATGATCAGTCTGTCTTCCAGTCCGTAAGTGTCGGAATAATAAACCGTACCTACCTCATTCGCGCCCTCCGCGACCGCGGCCGCGACCGCGCCGACATTTGCACACTCATTGATCTCAAGGCCGTCAAGCGCTTCGGATACTTCCTGCGTCGTGATGGCGGAATTGTCTCCATTCCCGTCTTCCGGAACCAGGCCGGCGGCAACCAGCGCCTCGCGGGTGTATTTTCCTACGGGAACCGAACCATCTGCAAGTGCCATACTGGCAGCATCCGCAAGATTCTCAAGCCCGGTCACCTTCGTCCCGCTGCCGTCATAGGTTACAACGCAGACCTGATTGTTCACGATATCATTCCTGGTTCCATCCACCACAAGTCCCTTTTCCTCCAGCTCATTCATCTGCTTCTGGGCAGCGGAGAAGAAGACATCACAGGAAGCGCCCTCCTCAATCTGTGTCATCAGCGTTCCCGAGCTGTCATAACTGGGGGTGATCTTCACATTCGGCTGCAGCTCATGATAAGCTGGGATAATGCTCTCATCCAGAACCGTGTTGAGGCTCTTCGCCGCAAAGACGATAATCTCCGTCTCTTCCAGCGGACTTGCCTCATCGGCAAAGACAGCCGGTGAAAACAGGGATCCAAGCATGGATGCAGCGATACAGATCCTCAGAAATCTCTTTTTTTCCATCGAAATCGTTCCTCCTTAGTCTGTGGTTGATTGCCCTCTCCTGTCCCCGGTTATGGCTTTCGTCGTCTGTGATTGCCATCCACGTATTCCCGGTTATGGCTTTCAGCAGTCTGTGATTGCCATTCTCCTGTCCCCGGTTATAACTGGCGGTTTGCCGCTCCAGCCCCTGAGGATTCAGTCAAGAGCAACCGAGTGTTTTTTGCAAAACTATCGTACTATGCAGGAGAACGAACGTCAAGAACAAGACACTCGCAGACTACACGAGATGTTACTGTTCACAACCCCTCCACCCACAGACCTCAGACCATCCGTGCTTCGCACGTATGCCGCGTCTTACGACGCTCCTGTCTGAGGTTGTGGGGAGGTTCTATCTTCGCAGGCAGACAGGCTGTGAATAGTAACCACGAGATCCGCAAACCCGCATCCCACCGTCCGGGCCAGATCCGCAGGATCCAGTTCGATCTGAAAACCGACCCTCCCTGCGCTCACAAATACCTTCTCACATCTTCGTGCTGTTTCATGGATAAAAGTCGGGAACTGCTTCTTCATGCCGACCGGCGAACATCCGCCGTGTACATATCCCGTCAGCGGGAGCAGGTCCTTGTGCCTGATCATACTGACAGCTTTTTCTCCTGCTGCTTTTGCCGCTTTCTTCAGATCCAGCTCCCCCTTTACGGGAATCACAAACACATAATACTGTCCGGACTTACCCTGCGTAACAAGTGTTTTGAAGACCTTGTCTGCATCCTCTTTCAGGATCCTGGCAATCTCCTCCCCGCTCAGTGAAGCATCCGGTTCGTATGAGTGCGCTGCGTATGGAATCTTTTTCTGATCCAGAACGCGCATCACATTGGTTTTGTCATTCTTTTTCACAAGCAATCATCTCCCCTTCCCGGCAAATCCTCCGGCAACAAAAAAGACGCCCCTGCAAAGGAGCGCCCGCATGACGGGCAATCTGGCTCCTTTATAAACGATCGTTTATAAAGGAGAAAGAACTCGTTCACTGCCCTCTGGCAGCATGCCCATGATACAAAAGACTCC
>CACXFW010000500.1 GCA_902767065.1 uncultured Lachnospiraceae bacterium
CATCTTCATAGGCAGACAAGGCCTGCAAAGCAGGAACCTCCCCCCACAACCTCAGACAGGAGCGTCGTCAGACGCGGCATACGTGCGAAGCATGGATGGTCTGAGGTCTGTGGGTGGAGGGGCTGTGAATAGTTACTCTAAATAAGTATCAGTTCCACAATGCCGCAGGATATACCCCATCCTGCGTAAGAGCCAGAAAACTCTGCTTTACGGAGTCGATGTCCTCTTGATAGGTGACCCCGAACCATCTGTCATCCGTCGGAAGCACGGTTACCCTTGCCTGGCCGCTCTTCAGCATATCATCCACAATCACCGGAAGAAGGAATTCCGCCTTTGTCTCGTCCGCCGTTCCGGTCTTCCTCTTCAGAAAAGATACGAACCGGTCCTGCAGAACGTTCAGAAACTCCTCCCCGAAACCCCACATATTCATGGAGGCAAGGGACTTCGGATCCAGGGAACGTATCACACCGTCCTCATCCGGCGCTTTACAGCCGCCTTCGCATCGCGTGATATTCTTTGTCTCCCTGATTCCCGTCAGCGTTCCGCTTTCGTCAACACTGCACACGCCACGGGTCACTCCCCCGTTTTCGGAGAGCGTATTCTCCAGGATAAAGCCCGCCATGCAGATCTGATGCAGGGAAGCAGTTTCCTTCTGGTTTGCCGGATCGGCAAGCCAGTCATGAATCAGGGAAAATGCTTTCTTCCCGTAATAATCGTCCGCATTAATCACACAGAACGGTTCCCGGACAACCCCCTTGCAGGCAAGGATTGCCTGTCCGGTTCCCCACGGCTTTTTTCTCTCGGGAGGACATGTAAACCCGGCGGGAAGGTCATTTTTCTCCTGAAAAACGTATGCCGTATCGACAACGCGCTCGATCCTTTTTCCGATTACCTCCCGGAAGTCCTGCTCCAGATCCTTCCGGATCACGAATACCACCCGGTCAAAGCCCGCATGAATCGCATCATAGATCGAATAATCCATAATGATCTCTCCTGACGGGCCAAAACTGGTAAGCTGTTTGATCCCCTGGCCAAACCGGCTTCCGATTCCGGCCGCCATGATGACCAGGCTGGTATGGATATCTGAATTCGACATGATTCCCCTCCATCTGTTCTGAATAGATCATGCAAACCGCTCTGTCCGCCCACAGCGAAGAACACGAAGTGTTCTGAGCAATAGGGGTGCTGAATAGTTACCATTATTTTACTACATCCGCCACATGATGAAAAGAAAAACCAGATGTAATCCCCTGCCCACAGGCTCGGGCGGTTACAGGTCACACCCCGGCCAGCCCCACGAAAGACACAGGGATCCTGAGTGCAGACTTTCGGGGGTCGAAACGAAGGATCCCTGTGTCTTTCGTGGAGCCGGCCGGGGCAGTGAGCTGTAACCGGTGGGGACATGAATGGGAAACGGGTGGAGGCTGGTATTTCCAGTCCCACCCGGATCATTCCGATACACGATCTGCAGATGCAGTATACCGTAAAGATACTAATAGCTCCTCTTCCGGACCAGCTCCTCCGTGACCATCGTCACCGGATACCTGACGCCGTCAACCGTTACAGACTGGATCGGCGCAAAAGCACTGAACTGCTCCTCCTCGCAGTAGTTCTTCTTTTCGATCGGCTCACCGGTCTCAAGGTCCATGATCAGGCGGCTCAGCGCCGGACCGTACAGGGGATTGCATTCGGTATCTGCAGCGATCTGTCCGTTCAGGGTCTCCTCCAGCCCGCCTGTAGCCGAATCAAAGGACAGGATCAGAATCTCGCCCTTCTCAAGGTCCATCCCCGCAGTTTTTCCCACCTCCGAAATCGCTTCGAGGACACCATAGGCCATATTGTCATTTTCACAATAGATGACGCGGACTTCATCCCCATACCGCTTCAGCGCTTCCAGCGCGACCTCCTTGCCCTTCGCCTGGACAAAGTCCCCGGATACGCTCTGAAGAATCGTCCATCCATTTTCCCGGGCTGCGTCAAAAAGCGCCTGTGATCTGCCGATCTGCGCTGACGATCCTTCTGTCCCCTGGATATGAAGGATGCCCGGATTCATGTCATCAGTGTGCGAATCCAGATACTCCTTCAGCCACGCGCAGGCTCGTTCCCCCTCCAGCCGGAAGTCAGATCCGATCCATGCGGTATACAGGTCCTCGTCATCCAGGCGCACCTCACGGTCCGCGATGATGACCGGAATACCGGCTTCCTTCGCCTCCCTCAGCGAACTCGTCCAGCCGGTTTCCACAATCGGATCCAGAACAATATAATCTACACCCTGATCGATGAACTCCCGGATCGCCTTGATCTGATTCTCCTGCTTCTGCTGGGCATTGTCAAAGATCAGGTTGTATCCGTTTTCGATGCTGAAAGTACTTTCCACGGAGGCACTGCTCGCAAGACGCCAGTCTGACTCCGCTCCGATCTGGGAGAACCCGATCGTCAGCTGCTCTCCCCGCCGGATAGCAATTCCGGAGCCGTTCACATAAAACTCAGGACTGCTTCCCTGTGTTTCCTCCGAAAACGCAGAAAGCTCTTCTCCTGTCTGGTCCTCCCCCGCTTCGCCGGAGCCTGCCCTCTCTTCGCGGCTATGGGAGGCCTGCCTTGCGCATCCGCATAATCCTGCCAGAACCAGTCCTGACAGGATCATGAGAAATGCGCCTGTTTTCCGATTCATTACTTTCCACGCTTACGGACAGCTGCAAAGATACTCTGAATGACGATGAAGACAAACAGCAGGATCGCAGTCAGAATGTTCGGCCAGGAACTGGCAAGCTTTCCGTTCGTCTTGACGATGGAGGAGATGGTTCCGTTGATCAGTACGCCAAAGAATGTACCGAAAACGTTGCCGACGCCGCCTGTCAAGAGCGTTCCGCCGATGACAGCAGATGAGATTGCATCCATCTCAAGGCCTGTCGCCTGTGATACGGAACCTGCCATCGTATTCAGACAATAGCAGATGCCGCCGATCGATGTGAGCACGGAGCAAAGCACATGCACCTTCATCTTGATCGCCTTGACATTCAGGCCCATCATGGCAGCCGATGTCGCATTTCCGCCCACCGCATACAGGGAGCGGCCGAATCTTGTGTAGCGCAGCATCAGGAATACGGCTACCAGAACGATCAGGGCAATCACAACCGTGATACGGATGTAAGGCTGCATGATCATTCCCTTTTTGTTTGCGTATCCACCAAAGGGGAAGACAATCTTCATGTTTGCCAGATCATAGAACAGCTTGTTGATCTCCTGCGTGATGGATACCTGCTCCGTACTGATCACGGCAGTCATGCCCCGGCAGAAGAACATGCCTGCCATCGAAACGATGAAGGGCTGGATCTGCAGGTAGCCGATCAAAAATCCCTGAAGGCATCCGAAGCCGACTCCGACGGCAAGAACCAGAAGCATCATAGGAATCGCGCCGATCCCGCTCCGCATGCCGACTGCGAGCATCATGCAGTCCATCGCGACCAAAGCGCCGACGGAGATATCGATTCCTGCCGTCAGCATGACAAGGGTCAGGCCGCAGGATACGCAGATCAGGCCAGCGTTCGTGATCAGGATGTTCAGGAAGGTCTGAAGATGCGTAAAGCCCTTGTATCCGTACGCGATGCAGCCGCCCGCATACAGCACAACAAACAGACCGATGGTGATCAGAAGGAGGATTGTGTTGCTGTTGATACCGCCTTTTTTGTTTTTCATGTTCCATTCCCCCCTTAAACAGCCCTGACGGCTCTTCTCTTCTTCATGAACGCCTTCACAGGCTCAGACTGGATCGATACGATCAGGATGACGATGATCGCCTTGAACACCGGTGCCTGTGTCGTGGAGACACCCAGAGCATACAGTGTTGTGGTGATCGCCTGGATCGTATACGCGCCGATGATGGAGCCGGCAAGGTTAAATCTTCCGCCGCCGAGACTGTTTCCGCCCAGGGCGACCGCGAGGATCGCGTCCATCTCAAGATAGAGGCCGATGTTGTTGGAATCCGCGGAGGTGATTCTGGAAGAGTTCACGATCCCGGCAATCCCCGCGAACATTCCGCAAAGAACGTAGGTCAGGAATATGATTCTCGTGGAGTTCAGACCGGAGATCCGGCTCGCGCGCCGGTTGATGCCGACCGACTGGATATAGAGACCGAGCGCGGTCTTCCGGAGCAAGAGCGACATGACAAGCACACAGATCAGCGTGATGATGATCGGCGTCGGGATCGGTCCGAGGAATCCTCCAAAGAAAGCGTAGGAGGGATTCCTGACATACACGATCAGGTCATTGCACAGCAGAAGACCGATGGCGCGGGCCGCCGAATACAGGATCAGCGTCGCGACCATGGGCTGGATCTGGAACACTGCCACCAGCGTTCCGTTGAACGCGCCGCACAGAACTCCCATCAGGATTCCGGCCAGAACCCCGACAAAAAGCGGCACTGCAAGTTCATTTGTGGAAGACACGCCATAGCCTGCCAGAAGCATGCAGCAGAAGCTGGCGCAAAGACTCATCACCGAACCGACGGAAATATCGGTTCCCGCGGAGGAGGAAACAACCAGCGTCATGCCGATGGCAAGGATCGCCGCCTCGCTGCCGCGGTTCAGAATATCGATGATACGGCCGTACAGAACCACTCCGTTGCTCGTCGTATTCTGCAAAGTGATCATGAAGAATGAAAACGGATTATTCCCGGATGCGATATCGAATATGACATTCACTCCCATGACCAGGATCAGGGATACAATCGGAAGCAGCAGGTTCGAGCCTGACAGCCGTCCGAACGAAGACTTCTTTTTCATGATTCCTGTTCACCTCCCGCGATTGCCTTCATTACACTCTCCTGCGTCAGATCATGATCGAGTTCTCCGACCTTCTCACCGTCCCTCATAATTGCCATACGGCTGCAGGTACGCAGCATCTCCGAGATCTCGGAGGAGATAAAGAGAATGCTCTTTCCCTCCGCTGCCAGCTTGAGGATCAGTTTCTGGATCTCCGCCTTGGTTCCGACATCGATTCCTCTGGTCGGTTCATCCAGAATCAGGAAGTCCGGATTCGTGGCCAGCCAGCGGCCAAGGATGACCTTCTGCTGATTGCCGCCGGAGAGCTGGCGGATCAGTGTATCCCTGGTCGGGGTCTTGACCTGCAGCGTAACGATCATCTCATCAGCGATCTGCTCCTGTTTTGCCCTGGAAAGAAGGCGGAACATTCCCTTCTTCGCCTGAAGGGCAAGAATGATGTTTTCCCTGATCGACAGATCGGCGATAATTCCCTCTGCCTTTCTGTCATCCGGAAGCATGCCCATACCAAGATTCATGGCATCGATGGGCTGGTTGATCTTAACCTCTTTCCCATCCACCTCAAGCGTTCCGGTATTGGCCTTGTCCGCGCCGTAGATGGCACGGGCAAGCTCCGAGCGGCCCGAACCGAGCAGACCGGCGATTCCGACAACCTCTCCCTTGTGGATATCGAAATCGAACGGCTTCACCGTTCCGGAATGGCCAAGCCCCTTCGCCCGGATCTCGAATGGCGCATGGGTCATATCGACGCTTTCCTTCTGGATATCCTCCAGATCATTCAGGTCTTTTCCCATCATCGCCGCGACCAGCTTCACGATCAGTTTCTGGATTTCCGACTTTGTTCCGACGTCGATCCCACGGG
>CACXFW010000501.1 GCA_902767065.1 uncultured Lachnospiraceae bacterium
TGAACCGGGTACGGTTCATGGGGTTGGCGCGGGTACACTCGTCGCGGAAGTTCAGGAGAGTTCGAATATCACATATCGTCTTCACGACTATAACCGGAAGGACCGGAACGGGAATCTCAGGCCGCTGCATCTGGAGAAGGCGCTGGAGGTTTCCTCCTTGAAAGGAAGCATGCAGCCGAGACAGCCGGTGCGGGTCCTGAAATACCGGCCGGGCGCGGCGTCAGAACTTCTGTACCGCTGCAGGTATTTCCAGGTGGAACGCCTGCTGGTGAATACCGAGCGCGTCCGCTCGATGGCAGACCTGAAAACGGACGGTAGTTCTTTCAGGATCCTGCTTTGTATTGATGGCTGCGCAACCGTGTTTCTGAACGAAGAAAGCACGCAGAATGAATCTTCTGACAGCGCGTCAATATCTTCAGAAGAAAATACAGAGGAGCTGTCCGCCACCTGGCCTCTTTTCCGGGGGGACTGCATGTTCATCCCGGCGGATTCGGTTCCGCTGAAGATCCACGGAAGGGCACAGTTCCTGACGGTTGTCTGCTGAAATGATGTCACTTGATTACCCGGACAGTCTGCAGGAGGAGCAGGTTCTATGCCGGCAGGTTTCAGGCCGGCTGGTTCTGCCGATACAGGTGAGGGAGAATGTACCAGAAAAGACGGGCAATTGAACATGTCCTTGTTTTATGCTTTGATCTTCTGGCAATGATTCTTGCCTTTCTCCTTGCCGTCTTTTTCCGGTATGGTACATGGAACTGGGTCGAAGCGGAGGGGAATCAGAGCCAGCAGATCACACTGATGGTGATTCTGTATGTCGCGCTGAATGTGGTCACCAACTATTACTCCAGTTTCTTTAAGCGGAGATTCTCGCAGGAGCTCTGGGCTGTTATCAAAGAAGAGATCGTCTTCTACACAGTTCTGCTGGTGGTCTACTTCCTGATTCACGAGACGGGATCCCTGTCGCGTCTGATGACCTTCTATCTGGTTTTGTTCCAGACGCTGTTTACCATCCTGTTCCGGTCTCTGCTGAAGCAGTACATGCTTAAGTCCTATACAAAAGGACGGTTTGTAAAGCGGATGATTCTGATCTCCACCCGTCAGGAGGCGGGAATTGTGGTCAGAAGACTGCAGAGATCTCCTGACTGGAATTCCGTCCTTATGGGCGTAATCCTTGTTGATGACGAACCCGCGGATCGCCTGGCAGCATCTCCTGAGGCGGGGCTGGATTCCAGTCTGAAATCTGTTGCCGGACCGGATCCGAAAGCAGGCCTGAAGTCTGAATCTGGGACGGATCCGGAATCCGGTTCGGAGGCGAATGTGAATCCGGATGAAGCGCAGGGATTCGTTTCCGGGATAGAAGGCGTCCCCGTGGTGGCCGGCAGGGAGGAACTGCTGGATTACATCATCCACCACAGAGTGGATGAGGTGTTTTTTTCTTATGAAGGCATGGAGAAGGATCCGCAGAGCAGGAAGTGGATTCAGGAAGTCCAGATGACGGGCATCCTGGTGGATGTCAACATCGAGGTGTTCAATCTGGTTGACAACGGGACGAAGACGCTGAACCGCGTCGGGGACTACGCCGTCGTTTCTTTTGCGAGAAATGTAATTTCCACCCGGGGAATGATTGCGAAGCGCCTGATGGATATCATCGGGGGACTGATCGGCATGGCAGCCTTCGGCCTGAGCGCCATCGTCCTGGTACCGGCAATCCGTCTGGATTCACCCGGGCCCGCGATCTTTTCTCAGATCCGCGTGGGAAAGAACGGAAGGAAATTCCGTCTCTATAAGTACCGCTCGATGCGTGTGGACGCGGAACAGCTCAAGGATGATCTGATCTGCCAGAATGAGATGAGCGGACCGATGTTCAAGGTGGAGGACGACCCGAGGATCACGCGCATCGGAAAATGGCTTCGCAGGACCAGCCTGGATGAATTCCCCCAGTTCTGGAACGTGCTGAAGGGGGATATGAGCCTGGTGGGAACCAGGCCGCCGACGGTGGATGAGTTTGAGCAGTATACGGCCATGCACAAGGCCAGGCTCAGCATGACGCCGGGCCTGACCGGGATCTGGCAGACGAGCGGGAGGAGTGACATCAAGGACTTTGACGACATCCGCCGGATGGACATGGAGTATATCGACAACTGGTCGCTGGGACGGGATTTCCGGATCCTTCTGAAGACAATCCCGGTAGTCTTCGGAGCAAAAGGTGCAAAGTAGCCACAGGACTAAGAAGAAGCAGACGATGTGGCAAAGCAGTAAAGTTCCGGATGACAAAGCAGAAAGTCCCCATGCAGGCATAGAATAAACATGAGAGAAAAACTGACACAGGGTTTGAAGGCGTTAAAACCTGCCATAAAAAAAGCCGTTCCGCCCGGCGTGATCCGGGCGGGGAAGGCGCTGGTCGTGAAACAGATCCAGCAGCAGATGCTGAAAAACCCGAAGATTCCATATGAGAGGGGAGCGTATCCGGACGGGATCAACCTGATCGGTCCGGTTGACGCTTCGACAGGCCTGGGGCAGAGTTTTCGGCTTGTAGAGAGAGTCATCCGGGGAATGGGGATTCCCTATGTCATCTATCCGTTCGCGGTGACGGTATATTCCAAA
>CACXFW010000502.1 GCA_902767065.1 uncultured Lachnospiraceae bacterium
CCGAATAGAATTCTTCACCACGGTATATACAGTTCACGTAACATGTCTGCCTTCGGCAGCCATTAACGTGAACTAGTATACTTCGTCTCTCAAGACTCGTACTTTCGAACGGTATCTGGCTCCCGTATCATGGACGGTATCGTGTTCCGTCGCAAAGGAAGCATCCGGTGCCCTGAACGCGTTCAGTCCTGCTTCCTGTAGAAGGTATGGTCCATCGGCAGCCTGTCTCTCAGCCTGCCGTCCAGCTCATAATAAGCGCCGGCGATCGCCGGTGCGGCAGGGATCGTTGTGATCTCTCCGATCCCCTTGCTGCCGTAGGATACCCCCATCAGCTCATCCTTCTCCACATAGATCGCATGGATGTTCGGAATCTGCGGCGCGCGCAGAAGCCCCAGTCTGCCGAACTTCGCCGAAGGCCTTCCGTCCTTCAGCGGGAAATCCTCTGAACAGGCATATCCCATGCCCATCAGCACACCTCCCTCGATCTGTCCCTGGATCGAGATGGGGTTCACGACCTTCCCCGCGTCGTAGGCAGAATAGATGTCCGTCACCCTGCCCTCCTCGTCAAGGACTGCGCAGCATGCGGCATATCCGTAGGCAATATGGCTTTTCGGATTCGGGACATTCGCGCCAAGGGGATCGGTCGGTTCAAAGTACCGGTATGAAAAGCTCATCCCTTCCAGGAGCTCAAGCGCCCTGACAGGGTCCTTCACGCTGGATCCGTGAATCCTTGTCTGCGTTCCATGCTTTCCGTAGGTTCCCTGATTCAGGCCGGAGCCGAAGCCCTTGATCGTTCCCTTCTCGTCAATCTGCATATTCGGGCTGACAAATGGTCCCGGATTCGTGCCTGGCGCATATTCTGTCCCTGTTCCGTACTGAGCCTTGCCTGTGTCTGCCAAAGCCGGCTTCTGACAGGCGTCAGATGACCTCAGAATCTCCAGGATGCGTTTCTGTAACATGGCCCTGCCGGCATTCCCATCGCCCTGCCCTTCCCGCCTCATCTCTTCTTCCGCGGCGGATGCGGCATACATCGCGTCGCGCACAAGAAACGCCGCGCCACGGATGGCCTCGCCGGTTACCAGGGTCTGCCTGGAACCGGACGTGGTTCCGGAGTCCGGAGCATTCTCCGTGCTGCAGATTCCCATCCGGATGTGGGACTTTGTCAGCCCGGTTGCCTCGGACACAGCCTGGGAAAACACCGTATAGCCGCCCTGTCCGATGTCGGACGCGCAGGTATAGATGACCAGAACCGAGTTCTCTACACGAAGCAGAGCGTTCCCGTCATCCGGAAGGCCGACACCGACGCCTGAATTCTTCATGGCACACGCAATTCCGACTCTTCCGGGGTTTGCATCATAGTAAGGCTTCACCGCTTCCAGGGCCTCCTTCAGGGCAGTGGAAAGATCCGCGATCTGTCCGTTCGGGAGCACCTTCCCCGGTTCGATCGCGTTGCGGTAGCGGATCTCCCATGTGGAGATGCCCACCTTCTTTGCCAGCTCGTTCAGGACACACTCCAGCGCAAACTCCGTCTGGCAGACGCCAAATCCCCGAAACGCGCCGGCAGGCGGATTATTCGTATAATAGCTGTATCCTCTGATGTCGGTATTCTCATAACAATACGGCCCGACCGCGTGTGTACAGGCGCGCTCAAGAACCGGACCGCATAAAGACGCGTAAGCCCCCGTGTCGAACGTAAATTCACAGTCTAGCGCCTGAAGGATCCCGTTCTCGTCGCATCCGACGGTGAAGGTTCCCTTCATGGCATGGCGCTTCGGATGGAAACTGATCGACTCCTGGCGGGAGAACTTCGCCTTGACAGGTCTTTGGAAGATCCATGCGGCGAGGGCGCTGATGTGCTGGGTCGTCACATCCTCCTTCCCGCCGAACCCGCCGCCGATCAGCTGGTTCTCCACCACAACCCGATCCTCGTCCCAGTCCAGCATATGGGCCACTTCGTTCCTTGTCGCGTAGGCTCCCTGATCGGAAGAGAGAATCTTGATCCCTTCCTTATAGGGAAAGGACACGGCGCATTCCGGCTCAAGAAACGCGTGTTCTGTGAACGGTGTCTCAAAGCTTCGCGTAACCACATGTCTGGATCTGGCGAGCGCTTGTGCCGGATTGCCTCTGACAATGTGCCTCTCTTCACACAGATTTCCCCTGATGCTGCGTTCCGGATGCAGCTTCGGCGCATCGGGCGCTGCCGCCTCTTCCGGGCTGAGTACAGGAGTCAGCGGCTCATATTCCACTTCGATCAGCTTCTTTGCCTCCTCCAGGATATAAGAAGACTCTGCCACCACCAGACAGATGGCGTCGCCGCACATTCTCGTAATCTCTCCTTCGGCGATCATGACATCCCAGTCATACAGGATATGGCCGACCTTGTTGACAGGCACATCCCCGGCCCTCAGCACTCCAAGTACGCCGGGCAGCGCCTCGGCCTTTGCGGAATCGATCTTTACAACACGAGCCCTCGCGTATTTGGAACGGACAGCACTGCAGTACGCCATCGGCGGCATATCCGCGCTCACGATCTGACACCAGCTGCATCCGGGATCGTCAATGCGGGCGATAGATGATCCGGACATCAGATGATGCTCCGGGTCATAGCGGGCAGCGTATGCCGCAATCTTTCCGGCCTGCCCGGCGCGCTCAAGCTGCCGTTCGATCTCCAGAGCCTGAGGGCTTTTTTCGGCAACAAAGAATTCCGGCCCGATGTCGTCGGGATATTTTCCGTAGCCCAGCGTTTTTCTTCTGACATCCACCCGGAAGGCCCGTGCTCCGATCCCGAATTCCACGCCCTCCTCCAGCTTCGGATTGATCTTTTCCTCCCCGCGGAGAATGGCTCCGGTCAGGCGGATGGCTTCAATAATCTTCACATATCCGGTACAGCGGCAGATATTTCCCTTCAGGGCAGCCTTGATCTCATCGTCAGAAGGATCCGGGTTCTGGTCAAGAAGCGCCTTCGCGCTCATCACCATGCCCGGAATGCAGAACCCGCACTGCACGGCGCCTCTGGAGCCGAATGCGTATACGAAGGCCTCCTTCTCTTCCAGCGAAAGGCCTTCCACGGTCAGGATCTTCTTTCCGGCCGCTTTTGAGGTTTTCAGAACACAGGCCCGGACCGTCTTCTGGTCCGCAATGACCGTACACGCACCGCATGCTCCCTCTGAGCAGCCGTCCTTAACAGAGTACAGCCTGAGATCGTCCCGGAGAAAACGCAGCAGAGATTTGTCTTCTTTCGTGCTCACGCTCTGTCCGTTTACGGTAAATGCAAAGACTTCTCCCATCATCAGATCCTTTCTCCTCTATAAACAACCGTTTATTCCTGACAAGATCCGTTCGGATACAGGTCCCGTAGTCGAAACTGCTTTGTCCCTCAAGACTCAGCCTTTCGAACGGGATCCGGCTCCTGTCATACGATCTGCACTGGCAGTGGATATTCCGCCGGCCGTCCGTATCATCTTTCTCTCATAATAGATGACCCGGTCTGTAATTGCAAAGCATTCTGTAATTATTCAGCACCTCCTGGAATTGCTCATGATCCAGTCAGATAAGCTTGCTTATCTGACGGATCTGAGCGGTTCCAGG
>CACXFW010000503.1 GCA_902767065.1 uncultured Lachnospiraceae bacterium
AAGATGGATGCGTCATGCTTGCATGTAAGCAGCCATCTTCATAGGCAGGCAAGGCCTGCGAAGCAGGAACCTCCCCCACAACCTCAGACAGGAGCGTCGAAAGACGCGGCATACGTGCGAAGCACGGATGGTCTGAGGTCTGTGGGTGGAGGGGCTGTGAATAGTAACAGGAAAATGATTGAAAGAGTTTGACAGTGACAGTGCCGGGTGGTATGATGTACGTTGCATTATCGTCTATGACTATGCGCTGCGGGGTTAGTGCGCCCTGAAAGCAAGATACAGGCAGGCAGCAGAAAGTACAGAGGTGAACAGTTAATGGAAAAAAACAGAATTCGCCCGGTTAAGGCTGGCAGAAGCATGCGTATGAGCTTCCAGAGAAATGAGGAAGTCCTTCAGATGCCGAACCTGATTGAAGTTCAGAAGAACTCGTATGAATGGTTCCTCACGGACGGACTTACGGAAGCCTTCGCGGATATCTCTCCGATCGAGGATTATGGCGGAAAGCTCAGCCTTGAATTTACTTCATTTCAGCTCTGCAGAGATGATGTCAAGTACAACATCGAACAGTGCGCGGAGCGGGATGCGACCTATGCGGCACCTCTCAAGGTCCGGGTGAGGCTTCATAACAAGGAGAGCGACGAGATCAGCGAGCATGAGATCTTTATGGGGGACCTGCCGCTGATGACGGATACCGGTACCTTCGTGATCAACGGTGCCGAACGTGTCATCGTAAGCCAGCTTGTCAGAAGCCCGGGCATCTATTATGGGATTTCCCGCGATAAGCTGGGGAAACCTCTGTACTCCTGCACGGTGATCCCGAACAGAGGTGCGTGGCTTGAATATGAGACGGATTCCAATGACGTCTTCTATGTACGTGTTGACCGGACGCGTAAGGTGCCGGTCACGACGCTGATCCGCGCCCTGAGAGTCGGCACCAATCCGGAGATCATTGAACTGTTCGGGGAGGAGCCGAAGATTGTTGCGACCCTTGAAAAGGATGAGAGCAATGACTATGAGAGCGGCCTGAGAGAGCTGTACAAGAAGATCCGTCCGGGTGAACCCTTCGCGGTGGAAAGCGCAGAGAGCCTGATCCACGGAATGTTCTTTGATCCGCGCCGTTATGATCTGGCCAAGGTAGGACGTTACAAGTACAACAAGAAGCTGGCACTGAGAAACAGGATCACCGGACATGTGCTCGCGGAGGATGTCGTGGACACCAGGACCGGTGAGATCCTGGCTGAGAAGGGTGAAACCCTCACGAGCGGGAAGGCGGATGAGATCCAGAATGCGGCGGTGCGCTATGTCGTGCTGGCAGCGGATGAGAGGAACGTCAAGGTTCTGTCGAACATGATGGTCGACCTGGCCGCTTATGTTGACCTGGATCCGGAAGAGCTGGGTATCACGGAGCTGGTCTATTATCCGTACCTGAAGGAGCTTCTTGAACAGAATACGCTGGAAAACGGACAGCTGGATATGGAGAGCCTGAAGGCCGGGATCCGGCTTCATGTCCATGACCTGATCCCGAAGAATATCACGAACGAAGATATCCTTGCTTCGATCAATTATAATATGCACCTCGAGTTCGGCATCGGCTGCAATGACGATATCGACCATCTGGGCAACCGCCGGATCCGCGCGGTGGGCGAGCTGCTTCAGAATCAGTACCGGATCGGCCTGAGCCGTCTGGAGAGGGTTGTCAGGGAAAGGATGACGACACAGGAGATCGAGGGGATTACCCCGCAGTCTCTGATTAATATCAAGCCTGTGACCGCGGCCGTGAAGGAATTCTTCGGATCCTCCCAGCTGTCGCAGTTCATGGACCAGAACAATCCTTTGTCCGAACTGACACACAAGAGGCGTCTGTCAGCCCTTGGCCCGGGCGGCCTGTCGAGAGACCGTGCCGGATTCGAAGTCCGCGATGTCCATTATTCCCATTATGGACGGATGTGCCCCATCGAGACTCCCGAAGGTCCGAACATCGGCCTGATCAACTCTCTGGCATGCTATGCGAGAATCAACAAGTACGGTTTTGTCGAAGCACCGTACCGCAAGGTGGACCGCACGGATCCGGAGAATCCGGTTGTCACGAATGAAGTCGTCTATATGACAGCGGACGAAGAAGACAACTATCATATCGCGCAGGCAAACACGGAACTGGATGCGGAAGGCCATTTCCGTCACAGGAACGTGTCCGGACGCTATCGCGATCAGACGCAGCAGTATCCGAAGGCGATGTTCGAGTACATGGACGTCTCACCGAAGATGGTCTTCTCCGTCGCGACGGCGCTGATCCCGTTCCTGCAGAACGATGACGCGAACCGTGCGCTGATGGGCTCCAACATGCAGAGGCAGGCAGTGCCGCTTCTGACCACTGAGGCTGCCGCGGTCGGAACCGGAATGGAGGTCAAGGCGGCCGTAGACTCCGGTGTCTGCGTAATCGCGAATCATTCCGGAACCGTTACCCGTTCTGAGGCGAATCGTATCGTTGTCATGAATGATGACGGGGAAAGAGAAGAGTATCATCTGCGCAAGTTCGTCAGAAGCAACCAGTCCAACTGCTATAATCAAAGGCCGATTGTCTTCAAGGGAGACCGGGTTGAGGCAGGCGAGGTCATCGCGGATGGCGCTTCCACTTCCAACGGAGAGCTTGCGCTCGGCAAGAATCCGCTGATCGGGTTCATGACATGGGAAGGCTACAACTATGAGGACGCGGTTCTTCTGAGCGAGCGTCTGGTGATGGATGATGTATATACCTCGGTCCATATCGAGGAGTATGAGGCAGAATCCAGAGATACGAAGCTGGGGCCGGAGGAGATCACAAGGGATGTCCCGGGCGTCGGCGAGGAAGCCCTCAAAGACCTGGATGAGAGAGGAATCATCCGGATCGGCGCGGAAGTGCGTGCCGGTGATATCCTGGTCGGAAAGGTTACGCCGAAGGGAGAGACGGAGCTGACAGCCGAGGAACGGCTGCTTCGCGCGATCTTCGGTGAAAAGGCCAGAGAGGTCAGGGATACTTCTCTGAAGGTACCGCATGGTGAATACGGGATTGTCGTTGCCGCGAAGGTGTTCACGAGAGAAAACGGCGATGAGCTGGCTCCCGGCGTGAACCAGTCTGTCCGGATCTACATTGCGCAGAAGAGGAAGATCTCGGTTGGCGACAAGATGGCAGGACGTCATGGAAATAAGGGCGTTGTATCCAGGGTGCTTCCGATCGAAGACATGCCGTTCCTTCCGAACGGCCGCCCGCTGGATATCGTGCTGAATCCGCTCGGCGTTCCGAGCCGTATGAATATCGGACAGGTTCTGGAGATCCATCTGAGCCTTGCCGCAATGGCACTCGGATTCAATATTTCGACGCCGGTCTTTGACGGCGCCAATGAGAAGGATATCCAGGATATCCTGGAGCTGGCGAATGATTACGTCAACATGGAGTGGGAGGATTTCAAGGCTGCGCATGAGGGAGAACTGCTCCCGGCTGTCCTGGAATATCTCTATTATCACCGGGATCATCGTGAGCTGTGGAAGGGCGTCCCGATTCAGTCCGACGGGAAGGTCCGTCTGAGGGATGGACGCACCGGCGAGCCGTTTGACGGTCCGACGACGATCGGACACATGAATTACCTGAAGCTGCACCATCTGGTCGACGATAAGATCCATGCCCGTTCGACCGGCCC
>CACXFW010000504.1 GCA_902767065.1 uncultured Lachnospiraceae bacterium
GCAAAGTTCGTGCTCCGCTGCAAGGAACCCGCTCAGGCAGCGGATGAGGATGAGATCATTACCGCTGTGGCAGGGAAGTACTACGCTACGGTGTCCGATGCGGATAAGGTCAAGGTCAGCTGGGTAGACAGCCAGGATGACGCGGCGGTCGTGACCACCGACGATAAGGGTGAAGCCAGCTTCCTGGGGCTCGAAAACGGTACCTATGAGCTGATCGAGATCGAAGCCCCGAAGGGGTACAACATGAAGACCGAACCTACGGAAGTGGTGGTCGATGGAACGGAGGCGACTGTTGAAAACAAAAGCAGCCTTACTGTGACAATGGAAGTCGAGAACCTGACCGGAGCGCTCCTTCCCGCCACCGGCGGAACCGGTACCGCGCTGTTCCACATCATCGGTGCGATCCTTGTGTTCGGCGCAGGTATCATTCTGGTAGCGAAAAAGCGGATGTCCGCACGTTAATGTTACTGCCTCCGTGGGCCCCGGCTTTCAGCCGGGGCCCCGTAAGGTGAATTCAGGAAAAGAAAGAATTCAGGAAAAGAAAAGGACTGCATGAATCTGTATTTGCGTGATCATCCGGAACAGGCAGGACGGACAGAAGCGGACAGCGGGAGGAAAAGGAAGTGGATCTTAGAGAGGATCCTCCTTCCTGCTGCGCTGGTTGCCGGAGTCGTTTTGCTGATCTATCCGTCGGCTGCGGACTACTGGAACTCCTTTCATCAGACCAGGGCGGTGATGCAGTACGCGGAGCAGGTCGCGGAAATGGACCGGGAAGAGTACACGGCGCTGATCTCTGCCGCGGAAGAGTATAACCGGCGTCTTTCGGAGACCGGCATCAACTGGATGATGGAGGATGAGCAGCTGGCTGAATATGAATCTCTTCTCAGCTTCAATACCTCCGGGATCATGGGCTATATCGACGTGCCGAAGATCAGGATCAAGCTCCCGATCTACCATGGGATCTCCGACGCGGTGCTGCAGACATCCATCGGACATCTGCAGGAGACCAGCCTGCCGGTAGGGGGAGAAGGGAGCCACTGCGCGCTTTCGGGACACCGCGGGCTTCCGAGCGCCAGGCTGTTTTCTGATCTGGACAAGGTGATCGAAGGGGATGTTTTTACTCTCTCGATCCTGAATGAGACCTATACCTATGAGGTGGACCAGATCCGGGTGGTGAAGCCGGAGGATCTTTCGGAGCTGGCGATCATACCGGGGCAGGATCTCTGCACCCTGGTCACCTGTACGCCTTATGGGGTAAATACACATCGTCTTCTGGTCCGGGGGCACCGTATAGGAAACATTCACGGTGATGCGGAGGTGGTGGCAGATGCTATTCAGATAGAGGCGTCTTTTGTGGCTCCTTTTATCATGGCCCCGATGATACTGTTTCTATTGATACTGCTTTTTGTTCAGGGTTTGAAAACAGGCTGACTGAAACTGAAGACGTGCCCCGGCTGCACACGCGGCGGAAAAGTATTGATGTATGACAGATAAGGAATTAAAAAAACTGAACCGGGCGGATCTGCTGGAACTGCTGCTGGAGCAGAGCCGGGAGATAGACAGGCTGCAGGCGGAGCTTGCAGACACCAAGGAAGCGCTGATGGAGCGGAACCTGAAGATCGAGGCCTGCGGCTCTATTGCAGAGGCGGCGGCGGAGGTGAATTCCCTGTTCCACGCTGCCCAGAGGGCCGCGGATATGTATCTCCTGAATGTCCAGCGTATCTGTGCGGAGAAGGCGGAGGAGGCGGGAGCATCCGATGCCTGGGAAGCAGCCATGCGGGAGATGAATCCTGCGGAAATCGTTACAGCAGAGGTGAAGACACTTGAAGAAAGTATCGACGGAAAAACTCCTTCAGGAAGGGCTTCCGACAACAGGACAGCTGAAGAATGAACTGAAGAGAGTCCGGTACAATAACAGTTTTTCCGGTATGCTCCGCAGTACGGTCGGTATTCTCGTCACGGTGGCGGCAGCCGCAGTCCTGATCGCGGTCCTGTATCTTCCGGTGCTGCAGATCTACGGAACTTCCATGAGTCCCACCCTGGAGGAAGGAAATATCGTAGTTTCTGTAAAGGGAACAAAATTTGAGACCGGTGATGTGGTGGCGTTCTACTACAATAATAAAGTCCTGGTGAAGCGTGTCATCGCAAACGCGGGCCAGTGGGTCGACATGGATCAGGACGGATATGTATACGTGAACAACGTGAAGATCGATGAGCCCTACATCGAAAAGCATGATTACGGGGAGACGAACATCACGCTTCCTTACCAGGTGCCGGATTCGAGGATCTTTGTCATGGGGGACAACCGGGACGTTTCGATTGACTCCAGAAATACCTCTGTCGGCTGTGTGGCGGATGAACAGATCGTGGGGAAGATCGTGTTCCGTATCTGGCCGCTGAAGCTTGCCGGGTGGGTGAAGTAAGATGGGGGCGTCTCGGAAAAAGAGAAGAAGATCCATCCTGCTGGATATTCTGATCACCGTCCTTTTTCTGACGGGGGCAGGCATCATGTCCTATCCGTATATCAGCGACTGGCTGAACAGCAGGAATATGACCCGTGTGGTCGTCGGTTACGGGGAAGCGGTACAGGGACTGACCGAAGAGGAATGCCGGGAGATCCTCGGCGCAGCGCGGGACTATAACCGGAGACTGAAAGAAAACCCAAACCCGTTTTCAGAGACGTCGCGGACAGAGGGCTATGATGAGGTATTCCGGATCAGGAATTCCGACATCATAGGGTATGTGATGATCGAAAAGATCCGGGTACGCCTGCCTTTCTATCACGGGACGGAGGAGTCGGTCCTTCAGACGGCGATCGGTCATCTGGAGGGAAGCAGCTTCCCGACCGGCGACGCGGGGGAGCATGTGGTGCTTTCGGCACACCGCGGCCTGCCCAGGGCGAAACTGTTCACAGATCTTCCTGAACTGGAGAACGGGGATACATTTGTCCTTACAGTCCTTGACCGGGAGATGACCTACGAGGTGGATCAGATCCTGACGGTCCTGCCGGATTCCCAGGAAGCGTTTGACGCACTGGC
>CACXFW010000505.1 GCA_902767065.1 uncultured Lachnospiraceae bacterium
AAAGGGCGATGTTGTCCAGCTGGAAGACTGTTCGGTGATCCGTCTTGTCAATGACCGCATGCTCACCGCCGTTTTCTTTGAGAACTATATCAGCGGAAGAGACTGGCGGATCCTGAATATGGATGACGGCCGGCATGAAGTTACCATAACGGAGCAAGGAAAGGAAGACGCGGGAGATTATCTTGTTCTGACTTATGAGGCCGGGCACTGGGAGATGCAGGAGATCCACTCTCTGAATGTCCTGCATAACGGAGAGCCTGTATCCAAGAAGGTAAAGATCCGGATCAACGATGTCATCCAGATGGGAGAAACCCGGTTCATCTTCGAGGGATCCGGTCTGGTCTATGGCTATCCGATCCAGAAGAGCGGGCTCTCGATCCGCATCGACGAGCGTTCGGTTCATAAGGCGCTGACAAAGGTCACCCTCCTGAAGGATATCAATCTTCAGATCAATCCGGGCGATATGGTACTGATCCTGGGCGGATCAGGCGCCGGAAAGAGTACCTTTGTCAATGCGGTTACCGGGTATGAGAAGGCGAAGGCCAGAATCGTAGCCGGAGCCATTGATTTCTATAAAGACTATTCGCAGGTCAAGCATCATATCGGCTTCGTTCCCCAGGAGAACCTGCTCCGCGAGGAGGATACTGTCTACGCGACGGTGGAAAATGCCGCAGATATGCGTCTTCCCAAGGATATGAGCACAGAGGAAAAGCGGCGCCGCATCAAGGCGGTTCTGGAAACCTTCGGACTGACCGGAAGGGAGAAGGAACTCGTTTCCAAGCTGTCCGGCGGACAGAAGAAGAGGCTGTCCATCTGTACGGAATTTGTCGCCTCTCCGACGCTGTTTATCCTTGATGAACCGGATTCGGGACTGGACGGCATCATGGCCACAGAGCTGATGGAGAATCTGCGCATGATCGCATGCCAGGGCAGGATGGTTCTTGTCATCACCCACCAGCCGGACCGTGTCGCGGACCTGTTCGATAAGGTGATCGTTCTGGCCAAGAGCTCCGAGACGAAGGTCGGCCAGCTTGCATTTTACGGAGGAGTCCAGGAGGCAAGGGACTTCTTCGGCGTTGACTCGATGGAGAAGGTGGTCAAGCGCATCAACGCTAAGAATGAAGGCGGTGAGGGCCGCGCGGACGAGTATATTGAGAAATACAAGGTGTACGACGCGGAACGTGAAGCCTCCCAGCTGCAGGTCTTCAAGGAGAAGGATGAAGACGATTCCGTGTTTGTCTCCGACAAAGCGAAAGAGGAGCAGGGTGGCAGGAGCAGAAAGAGTGAACTGACATACAAGAGCCGTCTGGAACAGATCCCGATCTATCTGGGAAAGCAGTTCCGGCTCCTGTTCTATGAGAAGAACTGGAAGGTTCTTCCGATGTCGGCACTCATTGCATTTATGGTCACCTATGTTCTGGGCAACCTGATGTTCCGGAACATGGAGTTTACCAAGTACGGATCCCTTGCCGTTGTCTGCGTGTGTATCTGGAACGGAATGTTCAACTCGATCCAGTCGATCTGTAAGGAGCGCAACATCATCAAGAGAGAGCACAGGACCGGACTGCACATCACCTCCTACATGGTAGCGCATATGATCTATCAGGCGGTCATCTGCCTGATCCAGGTTATAATCACCATCGCGATCTTCCGTGTGTTCGGAATGTATTTCCCTCCTACCGGACTGATCACGGGGTCATTTACCATTGATCTGGGGATCTCCATGTTCCTGATGACCTACGCTGCGGATATGCTGGCGCTTCTTGCTTCCTGTGTCGCGCACACGACCACGACGGCCATGACGATCGTGCCGTTCCTGCTTGTGATTCAGCTGATCTTTGCGGGGAGCATCTTCCCGCTGGAAAGGCCCGGCGCACAGTTCCTCGCGAACTTTACCATCAGTAACTGGGGAATCAATGCCGTGAACATCGCGGCCGATTACAACAGTCAGGATTCCATCGCGATCTATACGGCACTGAACGGAATGAAGGATGCTTCCGATGAGACTCTCACAAAGATCCATAAGGTCATGCAGATTCCGGAAGTGAAGGAAAGGGTGCAGAAGTATACCGCACAGAAGCTCCAGGAACCGAAATTCGCATATGAGAAGAACAATCTGCTCAAGTGCTGGGGGATCCTGCTGCTGTTTGCAGCGATCTATGTGATAATCGGAACGCTGGTGCTGGAGATGATTGATAAGGACAAGAGGTAGCGGATCGCGGCGCCGGTAATTGGGATCGTGTCCGGGACCGATGAGAGCTGTCTGTATGAGATCCCGCATCGCCTGCAAAAGCGCTGCGGGATGTTGATTCAGGAGTTTGCATGAAGAAAATGGATAAAAAAAGAATAAAGAACAGGAAAAAAGAGATAGGTATCCTGCTGACTGTCAGGTGGAAGTCCCGCCAGAGCCTTTCTTGCGTCTTTCTCGCGGCTTTGCTCCTCGTTTCCGCGGCCGGAGGCTTTGTTTTCCCCGGAAGATATATCATTCCGGCCGGTATGACGGTATATGCGCAGGAAGAGTCAGAATTGATGACGGAATCGTATGCGCCGGATGATTCGGGGTATTCGACGGTTATCGCGGATGACCCGACCATGGCAGCAATTGTTGCGGTTTCTCAGATGGGCGAGGATGCGACAAGCGGTGTCCTGACGGAAGAGGCGCTGAATGAGATCGATTCCATGAGCATGGAGGAGATGGCCAGGTATTTCGAAATGGCGGTAAAGCTTATGGAGAATCCGGATGTTCGATCCCTTTTTGAATATCAGGAAGTCAGGGATCTTGCCGTATTGCTGGTCCACAACGCGCTTGATCTGGCCTCGGAAGATCCGGCGCTGACCCAAAAGGTCATGAAAACGATGGGCGTGGACCAGACAGCAATCGCAGTTCTTCTCTATCTCCTGAAGCAGAGAGGGGAGAATAAGGAACTCATTGAGAGGCTTACGAAGTATGTCACGAGCGATGAGGCGAATCGTGTTCTGGATATGCTCATTCAGGAGTATCATGAGTATCAGGAGCAGGGGGCTATTGGCCTTGGTCTTCTCGAAACAGAGGAAAGCGCTTCGACGGAAAGCGAGTACGCTGATACCGGCAGCGAGTATGCCGATACGGACAGTACGGAAAGCATGGATAACATGGATAGAACCGAAAGTACGGAACCCATGGAAAGCCCGGAGAGGCTGGAAAGCAGTAATTCAAAATGAGCGTTAACAAAATGCACCGGCAGATACAGCGGATTGCTGCGCCAGTGGTGATCGTACTGGGTCTGCTCCTGGGGTCTTTGCTGTCTTTCCCTTTGGCTGTCGTGGCCGGGGAAACGATGGATGGCAGCAGGCGGGATCTGGATGCTTCCATCCGGCGGATCGAAAGGGCTGTCGGGAAGGAAACCGATGAAAGCCGGCTTATGCAGGAAGGGTTGGA
>CACXFW010000506.1 GCA_902767065.1 uncultured Lachnospiraceae bacterium
GATTGTCATGTCCTTCGTAATCTTTACCATAATTATGAATCCTCCCAGTTTTCAGTCCCGGACAAAGACCGATCCAGTCCGGGTTTTCGTTCCCTGTCGCAGCATCTTTCCGCATTATATACCTCCGGTTCCCGGATGACAAGGTATATTTTATGCAATTTAATTTCTCTCTGCCAAAAAGGGATACTCGCGAACGAGATTCATTGCCGATTGAATCTTCCCTGTTTCTGCGGTTCTAAATGTCTAACTAAAATTTCGTTGAACTATCTCCAATGCATGTATTATAGTGTCATTAAGACCCCGGCAGACGGGGAATGTGACGGAAGTCGGACAGATTTATCATAATTAAGGAGGTTTAGTGTCATGGCATACAAGATTACTGACGAGTGTGTGGCTTGCGGAACCTGTGCTGAGGAATGCCCGGTTGAGGCGATCCATGAAGGCGATGGGAAGTATGAGATCAACGCGGATGCCTGCATCGAGTGCGGAACCTGCGCAGATGCATGCCCGACCGGCGCAATTGAAGCTCCGTGATTGCTTTTGAACCCGGAATAAAAAGAACCAGTCCCTGCTGCGAATGCAGCAGGGACTGATTTATTTATAAGGACTGCTATTCCCATTGCCTGACAACTCTTCCCTTTGTATGAAATGCGCAGCCACGCGCATTGTTCCTCATATCTCCTGTAACATCTCATTCACACTTCCTGTGCCAGAAGCTGTCCGCTTATGGCGCACCCCATCCCACATTTTTCCCATACCACTGGGCCCTACGCTTCTGAAGCCTGTTTTCTCTCGTCAAAATGACGCAAATCTCCGCATTCTTGTTGTTCTCTTTGATGAAACAACCAACATCACACATATACTTCTTGGCGCCGGAATCGTCAGACACCTATAATTACAATCGTCACCCGCTGAACAGGCCTGGTCCGCGGAATACACGGTTTGCGGCTGCAAGCCGGAGCCAATGATACATCACACCACATGCACCTTCGCGGAATCATACAGTGAAAGAGGGGGATTCTATGATGAACTATGGGAAAGTGGAACAGATTGGATCTCGTCGTCTGCAGTGCAAAGGAATGTATGAGCTTCTGCAGCAATATGCCAGGGAGGGAATTGCCCTGTACCTGGAAGGAAAGGAGGCGGAGCCCGGCCAGATCGCAGCAACCTGCCTGCGGGAGGGCGTCAGTTATATGATGGATTTCATTCCTGAGAATCAGAGTAATCAGATGATCTCGAAGATTGATTTTACGAAGGTCGATCCGGAGCCCGATCCGGACCTTCCATGCAGCGGCAAAAGGACGATCGAAGATCCCCATCCGAATATCGCCATCCTGCACTGCTCCTGAACACGGAACACATCACAACACATCTTTATTCAATATTCAAAGATCTTACAGGCAGGACAACCCCATTCTGCCGGATCCAGTCAGGGAGAGACCTGTTTCTTCCCTGTCATCACCCACCTAAGCTGCCGCTGGACAGGGCGGAAAGCCCGCACGGCTCAGCCATAACGACAAATGATCGAATTCTGCCAAAGTCCTCTGCAGGATCCACGCAGGGCTGCCCCGTCATGCAGAAGATCCGTAAACCGGACTCTGGCAGGATTCCTTGTTTCTTACCGGTTTCTTAAGGATTTTCGCGTCGATCTCCCGATCCATGATTGTTATACTGATACAAATACTGTACAGAATGAAGCGATGGAGATCGATTCAAGTATGAACGATAACAAGAATCCAAACAATCAGAATAATCAGAGCAATCAGAACAACCCGGATGCGCCGGATCAGGACAGGCAGAATCTCAGAGCCGAGCGCACCGCCCGGCGCAGACGACAGGTCCGCGTCCGTCTCTTTCTGCTTGCCTGCCTGGCGATCCTGCTGCTGGCCGCTGCTGTCTGCCTCATCCTCCGGTTTGCGCCAACCAACAAGCGGATGAGCTGGGAAGAATACTTCGGCACGATCAAGGATCACGAGGCCGCGATCGTGCTTCAGGACGAGATCCTGACAGACGCACGCGCGCTCATTTCCGAAGAAGGAACCGTATACCTTCCCCATGAACTCGTCCGGGATTCCCTGAACGAGCGCTTCTTCCTGGATGAAGAAAACGGGCAGATACTCTTCACAACCGCGACCAAGACCTTTGTGATCCCCATCGGCAGTGCTTCCTACACCGTAATCGACGGAGCCCTTCCGGAGGATCCCACCGAGGAGGCCGCCTATCAGGAAGAGATCGTTCTTTCACGCGAAGACGGCTCCCTGTATCTGAGCCTGGGCTTCCTGTCTCAGTATACGGATATCGCCAGCGTGTATGACGAGGAGACACACCATGTATACCTCCAGACTCAGTGGGGAGACACCCTCGTATCAGAAGCCAGAAAAGAGGCCGCCGTCCGCTTCCTCGGCGGGATCAAGAGCCCCATTGTCGCCGATCTTCTCAAGGGAGAGCGGGTATACGTTCTGGAGCAGGAGAAAAACTGGATGAAGGTCCAGACGAAGAACGGCTTCATCGGCTGGGTCAAGTCCAACCGGATGACAGAACCGGAAACCGTCCGCGTGGAAAACGAAGGCTTTACGCCCGTAGAATATCCGTCCATCACCATGGATCAGAAGGTATCCCTCGTCTGGCATATGATCTCAAACGAAGAGGACAACAAGGCCTTCGAAACGGCAACCGACGCCATGTCCGGCATCAATGTGATCAGCCCGACCTGGCTCTCCCTCGCCGACAATCACGGAAACGTAGACTCCCGGGGCTCCACCTCCTATACAGAGGCCGCGCACCGGAAAGGGCTTCAGGTATGGGGACTGGTCGATGATTTCTCCCCGGACATGGACAACTCCGTGATGCTCGCCTCAACCTCCGCGCGGCACAACTGCATCAGACAGCTGATCAATTATGCAAAAACGCTTGGACTGGACGGCATCAACATCGACTTTGAGCACATCGATCCGGGCGACGCCTATACCTACACCGAATTTATCCGGGAGCTCTCCATAGCCTGCCGCCGCAACGCTCTTGTGCTCAGCGTCGATACCTACCCGCCGTACGAGTTCAACGCCTACCTGAACCGGAAGGAGATCGCCGCAGTCAGCGACTACCTCATCAACATGGGCTACGACGAACACTACGTCGGGTCAGAAACCACAGGCTCCGTCGCCTCCCTCGGGTACGAAGAAGGTGCCATCAAGAACCTGCTCATCATGGGTGTCCCCGCAGACAAGCTCATCAGCGCGATCCCGTTCTACACGAGGATCTGGTACACCTCCAAAGACGGAGACGGAACCGTCTATATTAACAGCGAGGAACTCTCCATGAGAGCAGTCAACGGCACCCTGAACTCCTGGAACCTGACCCCCACCTGGGATCCGATCACCGCCCAGAACTACGTCGCATGGTACACCGACGACGGCGTCCTGTGCGAAATCTGGATCGAAGACGCCGAATCCCTCCGGCGCAAAGCCCTCCTGGTCAGCACGAATAACCTCGCCGGCTGTGCCATCTGGGCCCTCGGCTTCCAGGATGATAGCGTCTGGAACGTCATCTCCGAGGCCATCACCCTGCCAGCAAAAGAAGCCGCCAGCCTCACCGCAAAGCTCGAACAGCAGGACAAGGAAGAAGTCCTCAGAACCATTCAGGCAAACGCTGAGACCGAATCCGAAACCACATTGGAAGCCGCCGCGTAA
>CACXFW010000507.1 GCA_902767065.1 uncultured Lachnospiraceae bacterium
GCACATTGCCAATCTCGCGCAAAGGCGCATTCATGAACGCTTCCACGGTATTTTTCGCAAGAAGCTCATCAATTTTGGAATAATCATAATTGTCAAAATCGAAGAGCCTGCTCACGTCGTTGACCTCGCCGTCCTTAAACAGCTCCGAGAGCGCACGCGGCGTCGTGTACTTGAAGATATCCCCGTAGGTGATCTCATAGCCGTTTTTGGAAGCATCGAGTACGACCAGGGTGACGATGAGTGAGGTTCCGCCGATCTCAAAGAAATCATCGGTTGCGCCAACGCGGTCCAGCTTCAGCGCCTTCCGGAAGGACTCACAGAAGAATTCCTCCGTGGCATTGGCCGGCGCGACATACTCACCCAGGCTCATGGGAATCGGGTCGGGCAGGCGCTTTACATCCGTTTTTCCGCTGGGAGTCATCGGCATCTCGTTGAGCTGGAGGTAAGCAGTCGGCACCATATAGTGCGTCAGATGCTTCCTGAGTTCTTTCCTGAGCGCTTCTGCATCGATTTCCGTGTCCGCTGTATAATACGCGCAGAGATTGTCCTGGCCGCCAAGCTTGCGGATGCTGACAGCGACCTTTCGGATATGCGGCTGGATGGCGATCAGGCCCTCGATCTCACCCAGCTCAATCCTTAAGCCTCTGAGCTTGACCTGGCTGTCCAGCCTGCCGAAGATCTGGACGTTCCCGTTTTTATCCCACCTGGCATAGTCGCCCGAGCGGTACATCCGTTCGCCGTCGTATTCTACAAATGACGCGGCGGTTTTGTCAGGAAGGTTTTTATACCCCCTGGCCACACCGACACCGCCGATATACAATTCGCCGACCACGCCGTACGGAGTGGGATCGCCAAACCTGTCCACTATGATCTCGTGATAGTTCAGCAAAGGCCTGCCGACCGTCACGTAATCCGCATTCGTCAGATCCGCGGCATTGCAGGAGACCGTCGTCTCTGTGGGACCGTAGGTATTGATAATCCGAATGTCCTTCGAGCACTCCCTGACCGCGTCGCGAAGCGAGATCGGATAGCCCTCGCCGCCTGACATCACGAGAGCGCACTTCGCGAGAGCATCCCGGAACGGCTCAAAGTCCAGATACTGCTGCAGCCGCGAGGGAGTGGCGTTGAAGCAGTCAACGCCATATCGTTCCATCAGACGGACCAGCGCACGCGGATCATTCATCTCATCTTCGGCTGCAAAGACAAGTGTCTTGCCGTTGCAGAGGGCCGCGGTGTGCTCCTTGAAGGACATATCGAAGGATACGGTCGTAACGGAGAGATATACGGAGATATGCTCCTTCAGATAATGCATGTGCGTATTCGCGGGATGGGGCATGAGATAATTGCAGATGCCCTTGTGCTGCAGCATGACTCCCTTGGGCTTTCCGGTGGAGCCGGATGTATAGATCATGTAGCAGAGCTCGTCGCCGGTCATCTCAACATCAGGGTTGTCTGTCTGATTACCGGACAGAACCTCTGAGACATCGATGGCCTTCCCGGCGGGATAATCCCCGAGTCTGTCCCTGGTGGTGATGACGAAGGAAGCCTCAGAGTCCTCAATGATATGATTGATTCTGTCTGCGGGATACTGCGGATCACACGGAATAAACGCCGCTCCGGCCTTGTTGATGCCGAAAAGGCACGCAAAGAAGCAGCTTTCCCGGGGAAGGAGCAAAGCTACGCTGTCACCGGTTCTGATGCCCCTCCCGATCAGATTGTTGGCGGCGATATTCGCCTTTTCATTGAGCTCGCGGTAAGTCAGCTCCGCATCCCTGGCAATCAGCGCAGTCTTGTCCGCATTTTCCCTGACACTTCTCTCAAAGAGCTTATGCAGGAGGACTTCAGGGATTTCGGCAGACGCCTCTGTCTTAAATGCGCCGAGCTGTTTCTCCTGGACCGCAGGCAAGGCAAGCGCTTCGCGGATGGTTGCGGCGTCTGCGCTAAGCAGACCGAGCGTGTGCCTGAGCTGGTCTGTAAAGTTCCGGATGACGGCATCCTCAAACAGCTCAGAGGAGTACTGCACTGCGAAATGCAGGCCTTTCCCGCTCTTTCGGATGACGATACCGATGTCGCGGCTCATCTTCTGCAGAGGGGCGTAGAGCTCCACGCTCAGGCCATCCTGGTCATAAGCGGGCGGATTCCACATGTAGTTTACGCTCACATCAAAGATCGGGTTGCGCGACTCATCGCGCTGTTTGACAAATTCGCCGACGACGTCCTCAAAAGGCAGGTGTGCGCCGTAGGTCGCGCTGCGCACTGCGCTGCTGGCGGACTTAAGATAATCGCCGATCGCCATGTCCCGCTTCGGCTTAACACGCACGGGAGCTGTGTTGACGAACATGCCGATCACATTGCCTGCATCCTGCGGGCGCATATTGGTGGGGATGCCGAGCACCACATCTTCGGATGCGGTGTATTTGCCGAGCACCATGGAAACAGCGGAGAAAATGAGCTCGAATTCCGTTATGCTGTAGCGCCGCGCAGTATTGTCGATTGTCTCCAGCTGTTCGTTGTCGTAATCAAAATGGATCTCTTTGTCGGAGAGCGGATGAACCTTGGGGCGCTTTCCCCTGACGGGCATTTCATTCACGGGGACGCCATCCGGGAATAGCTCGTGGTAGTATGCCATGCCCTCTTCATATTTCTCATTCAGGCTGTCGTCATAGAGATCGGAGAGATCGAGCTTAGCGGCGTTCACTTCTTTCCCCTTAAGCCCGTCGATCAGCTCCTTTGCAAAGGTTTCGGCGGAGCCGCCGTCAAAGGCAATGTGGTGGATCGCCATATGCAGGATGATACTGCCGTCCGCAACAGTATAGAGCGTCGGACGAACGGGAATCGCCGTGTTCAGATCGAAGGGTTCTGCGTAGCTGTCGATGATCCTGATTACTTCCTCCCGGGAAGAAGCCGTCTTCACCATGATCGGAGGCAGCTTGTCGGAGAGGATGCGCACCGGCAGGCCGTTCTTTTCGCCATAATAGGAGGTGAACGCCTCGTGCGCCCGGAATACGGCGTTCATGGACTTCTTCACCGTTTCCAGGTCCGAGCCCTTGATGATAGCGGCAATATTCAGATTGTATACCGTTGAATTCCCGTTAAGCTTCTGCTCCAGATACATGCCGCGCTCATAAGGGGTCAGCGGATAGATTCTGGCCTTTTCCTTCTGCTTTGCCCTCTCGCTGCGGCTTGCTCTTTGGATCAGCAGATGCTCAATCATGCGCGGCGTTTTTCCGGAGAAAATGTCTGCGGTCGTGACGGAGTACATGCCGCATTTTGCAGATACCATTGCGCATTTGATCGAATCTCCGCCGAGGGCAAAGAAATCGTCGTCAATTCCGACGTTCTCCACGCCAAGAACTGCCTCGAAGGCGGTGCAGAGGGTTTTCTGCATATCGGTCTCGGGCTTGATGTATTCGCTCTTATAGCTGCCGACCTCAGGCGCCTCAAGGGCACTCCTGTCCAGCTTTCCGTTTGCGTTGACGGGCAGCTGATCGAGCTTCACGAAAAATGCCGGGATCATGTAGGGCGGCAGTTTCTGCGCGATTGCTTCCCTCAGTTCATCCGGATCGACCGGATCGGCCGGGTCCTTCTCAACATAGTAGCTGACCAGATAAACCTGACCGTACTGGTTCCTGAAATCCTTCAGCGCCGCGTCGCGGATCCCCGGGACCTGCCGGATAACCGCCTCGATCTCCCCCGGCTCTACGCGCTGCCCGTTGATCTTCACCATCCAGTCCTTGCGGTTGAGATAAATGATGTTGCCATCATCGCCCATTCTCACAATGTCGCCGGTCTTCAGCAGCTTTTCGTATCCATCCTGCCTGGAGAAGGGATTATCGACAAAGGTCTTTGCGGTCAGTTCAGGAAGCTGATAATAGCCGTCGGCAAAGAGGCCTGCAAGGCACAGCTCGCCTTCCGCGGCTTCCTTTCCGTCTTCATCCAGAATATGGACCCGAATGCCGCCGATGGGACGGCCGATCGGCGTATTCTCGTAGGGCTTATCGATTTTGAATGCAAGCGCCGCAGAGGCGGACTCTGTCTGACCGTAACAGACAATGATCTCATATTCATCGCTGTAAGTATCCGACACGCGCTCACTGCCCGTTATAACCATCTTCAGGCTGTCGCCTTTTGGCTTAAAGACCTTGAGCATCTTAGGACTTATGAAGGTCCGGTAGATCCTGTGCTGATCAATGAAATCCGCCAGGAGGACCGGGTCGCGCATTGCCTCAAAGGGCATCAGGTAGGCTGTGCTGAGTTCGCACAGCGGCACAAATATCCCCTGCACAGATGCGATAAAAGTGAACGGCGCGCCCATCGCGACGTGTGCGCCGGCCGGTGTTTTTACAAGATCGACATAGCGGTTCACAGAGTCGGTAATGCTTGCGTGGGTGTGAAGTACGCCCTTGGGCTTTCCAGTGGAACCGGAGGTATAGATCAGCAGCGAAGGATCGGAAGGATCGGGGATCACGGGTTCGCAAAACAGCTCTTCGCTCTCTATCCCGCGCAGGAATCTGCTGTTGATCACTGCTTTCGCGCCGCAGTTGCCGCGAATATAATCCAGGCGCTCCCTGGGATAGTCCGGCGATAACGGAGCAAACGCGGCACCGACCATCCATACGGCGTACATTGCGGCAATGTACTCCTTGCTGCGCGGCAATTCGATCGTCACAAAATCGCGGCGGGTTACCCCCATGCGGCTCAGCTTTGAGGCGATCTTTCGGGAGTATGCGTCAAAGGATCGATAGGTAAAGCTGTTGTTCTCCCCCTGATCCACAATAACCGTCGAATCAGGATGTCGATTGATATTGGCTTGTATCTGACTGATCAGGTCTTTCATACTGTCATTCCTTTCCGGTATTGAACAATATAGCGCTCGTCCTGCATTGCCAGAATCGGGCAGTTCTCCCGGACATTTTACCGCAGAAGAAATCCCGTATCAACACATATGCATCCCCATCCGCAAGGGACACATCTGGTGTGCAAAGCAGAACATTCTGTTTTCCGATACGCAGTGAATCCAGGCAACGATCTTCCTCAAAAAAGGCGCTCCGTCACCAAACGGCGATCCTGTCTCCGGGCGAAAGATACATCCCATCGCCCTCCTTTATGCCATATGTTTCCAGGAACTCATCGAACTGCTGCAGCGCCACATTCACACGCTGGTAGCAGCGCGGATGCGGATCGGACAGGGCAGCCGATTCCGCCTGCTGCAGACTCTCGAGTCTCTGCCACAGGTGAGCGTATGCGCGGAAAAACGTGTCATAGTCAAATCCGTCCATCTTCTCCGCCATCATAAGCATGCACTTTATGCCGCCCATATCGGCCGTCGCCTCCGTCTGCACAATCCTGCCGCTGACAGGAGTCCCGTCGTCGAAGGCTACGATATTGTCATAATAGTCCGTAACTTTTGATACCCTCTCCTCAAAAGCCGCGTTGTCCGTTTCGGTCCACCAGTCTTTCAGGTTTCCGTCCGCATCGTACTGAGCCCCGTTGCTGTCAAACGCATGCGAAACCTCGTGCCCGATCACCGCGCCCATCGAGCCGTACAGTTCTTCCGTCGACATATCGCTCCGATATGTGACGTCGCAGAAAAAGCCCGGCACGATATTGACGGAATTGTCATCCGGATTGTAGAATGCGTTTGTTTCAAGAATATCTATCTCACTCCAGATATCCCTGTCGACTGTCCCGTTCATCCTGCCGATATCCTGCTGCTCTTTTGCCTTCGCATAGTCCAGCCTCGCAGTCAGGAGGCCGTCATTCTCCTTTACATGGAAGACCGAGTAATCTTCCCATTTGTCCGGGTAAAGGGCATTGATTTTCATCCGCTTCAGCTTGTCTTTCGCCTTCTGCCTGGTTTCCTCCGACAGCCAGTCCGTCGTATCAAGCACTGTATCGTAAGTTCCGATCACATCCTCGCAAAGCTGCCGGATCTTTGTCCGCGCAGATTCATCCACATACTCCCTGATATAGAGCCGCGCAAAGCTGTCCGGATACATTTTGCGGGTATCCATATAGGCCTGCGTCTCAGCCTCAGGTTCCTCTGTCAGTCCGTACCTCTCCATGCTCGCCTTTATCGACTCATGATAAGCCGGCTCGTCCAGGTACCGGATATAGCCGAGC
>CACXFW010000508.1 GCA_902767065.1 uncultured Lachnospiraceae bacterium
GACGCATCGTATCACTTGCTGACAGGATTTCCGGAAGGGCCTCTATCAGCCCGTTTCCCTGGTACTCCGGCAGTACCTGCGGGCCGTAATCAGCCTTCACCGTCCAAACCGCCATCGTTCTGCCTCCCTTTTACGTCTTCCCAAAGCATCCGCTCAATCGGCGAAAGCTCCTTCCATTCTTCTTCAGTCATCTCAAACGGGTCAGGAGCAGGATCGCCGGCAGGCTCTGCCGCCCTTTCGTTTCCGGCTGAAGCCGTAAACGCTTCTTCCTTCCGAAGGGTCTCTTTCTCCTCCTTACGATTCTCCCGGATGTCAGACAGCCTTTCCGCTTTTGTCATTCCGGCAGTGGAGGATGCCAGTTTTTCCGCCTTTCCTACAATAGCCTCAATCATCCTGTTCAGGTTCATGAGGGCTTCCCTGTCCTCGCGCTCATAGCCTTTGATCTTCATCGAGCGTTTGGTCTGTTCGAATTCCACCTCCTCCAGGCTCTTCCCGGAAAACCTCTGTTCCCAATCCATCAGGGTACAGAGGATTGCCTTATCCCCGTTTTTCTCCCATACATAGATAGTCTCCATGTTCCTGGGATCATAGGAAACCTCTACCGGATACGACTTATCCTTCCGGGCTTTCTCAAACCACTGTTCCTCTTTGGCCTTTCTGCAGGTATAATACAGCTTTTTAAAGTGTATCCCCTTCTTCGTAACACTCGCCGTTTCCTTCGGCATCAGCGCCAGCCGTATTGTATCTTCAGGAAATGTCCTGAGGGCACCGGAGCAGTTCCTGATCCCCCAGTCCCACAACCTGACCGGAATGGAATCCACGCCGCTCTTAAGCATCTGCTCATTCGGTTCGTACCCGGCCATGTAATGCTTCGTGTTGTAGTACAGGACGCATCCGATGATGATCTGGGTGAACTCTATAAGGTTCAACTGCGCGTCCAGCCTGTAGTCTTCCCCTCCGCGCTGCCTGTCATCCGGCAGTACAAACCCGGGAAGGAGCGGCTTCACAGTCGTATTGATCGTCTTGAAGTGACTCTCTATGACAGGCTTCAGGTCCCCACGGTACGGCGGGGCATTGTCCACGCGGATCCCGAGCATGGAGACCAGGTTGTCCGCCTTATGGCTTTCCAGTTCCCCGCGGTCTCCCAGAAGAACTGCCGGCACATGGTGGCACGGCCACATCTCCTCCGTGATTTCAATCCCGTACTGCTGACAGTAATCAACCTTATCTGTGGTGGCGTTGTAAAGCGCCATCATCATCCCGGTCCATGAGGGGCCTTCCAGTCCTATATACATTCCCGTCACGATACGGCTGACCGTGTCCATGACAAAGTACATGACCGGTCTTCCGATGATGTCTTTCCTGTCAAACTGGGAGACCAGGTATACATCGGCAACCGTGGCATCAACCTGATACTCTGAGCCTGGCCCCATCATGCCATGCTCATTTTTGCCGGTTACCGCCCGCGCCGTCAGTTCAAATCCTGTCTCTCCTTTCCTGCCCGTTTCCTCTTTACGGACATCCCTGGTCTTGGAGTACCAGTACCGGAACTGCCTGAGAGAAGGAAGTTCCCCTTTTGGCAGGAACTGCATGGCCTCAGATCCATCCTCGCCTTTCACAAGAACCGAATAGCTGTCCTCCAGTAGCTTCTGGTAGACTTTAGCCAAATCCGTTTCTTTCTTGGTCAGGTAATACTTCCGGATTGCCGCCTCAAACTTCTTATGGTCCTCCAACGTCAGGGTTTTACCGAAATCTGTCCCATTCCTGTTAGGGGTGTTGACTCGCCCGACACGGCTTTTCCCTTTCCCTCCCCTTGCGGAAAAGCCGGGAAGGAACGCATCAGGGGTCTTCCCCCTCTGCCAGTACCTGCCAAGCCTTTTGTAGAGGTTTGTGGCTTTTTCACCGCTTTCCTGTTCAATCCGCTTAAGATGCTGGGCGCGGATCTTTCTGTTATAGATCCCCGGCTCATCAAGGAGCGCGTCTTTCATCTTCAGCCAGACCGCATCCCTCAGTTCCTTATCATGATCACCAGCTTCCACATGCACGGCATATGGGTCTTCGTCCTCAACAAGCCAGCCATTTTTTCGGCCGGTCTCAAGTTCCTCAAGGGGCATCATGACCGGTACTGATGTCTTCCCGTCAAGCCAGTAAATATATGTCCCGCCAGATGCCGGATCCAGCCACAGGAGGCGGAACTGCTTATCGCTGCGTGCATCCCGGAATACCTGGTTCACACATACGTTTCCATCCATGAATACACTCCTCCTTCCCCTGTCCTGACCGATACAAGATCGATCGGCCGACTCAGGTCCAGCTTTATTCTGTTTTCAAGGATCATATGCTGGAACGTCGTCAGTCCGAGCCCTGACCTTAAAGAGAACTGCTCCTCAGTCAGACGTGCAATCTCAGCCACCGGCATGTCTGTCCTGGCATAATAATCCAGGAAAAAATCCTCGATCCGGCTGCAGTCACTGCCATCTGGTAGCATGTCATCATAATACCAGGAGCGGTAAACCCACTCAATGTTCCGCGCCTGTTGGAAGTCAATCTCCCTCTCAGTTACGATCAGCCATTCAACACCGCGTTTCTCCCAGTACCGCCGTTCAATCTCCATCTTCTCCCTGACGCGCGGCTTATCCAGCTCAGAGGACTGCTTGATGCTTCTTGCCACCAACCCGGTTTCCGTTGTGATGACAAAGTCAGTGGTCATAACGTATGGGTAATGGCTCACATTGTCACGGGGATGCCTGATTCCTGCCTGTTCAGCAATCCGGACAGTTTCTGTCACCGGCAGGAGAGGGTATTGCTCCCTGATGTCCAACACTTCTGGCGAAGCGTCAAGGATATACAGGAATGCAGTCTCAAGCCGGGAGAGCGTGTGGTGTATCCGTCCTGTCGTACGTCCGGGTGTCCTTGATGACACGCCTTTTGAAGCGATATCATGTATCGTTATCCACGGTTTATAATCACTCAGGGTTCCTTGCCCGCGGCCTTCAGCTACCAGCCTGTGATACCGTCGGTAACCCCAGGCGGCCCTATGTTTAGCCATGATTGCGTCTCCTTTCTGTAAAGATGGGTGTCGCTACATGGCTATATTATATCTTATTTATGTCCTGCATTCAATAGTTATACCATATTTATGTATATCAATTATCTATATCTTTTGTATTTCTGAGCTTTTCACATTTCTTATCTATTATATATGTCTATATATCTTATTTATGTTATTCTTATAAATATTTATTGATTTGGTCCAGGAATCTCTTCCAGCAGATCCACATTGATTGTCCCATCCGGGTGAAGGATCATCTTTCCCACATTCTGAAAATAAGCCCCGGTCTGCCATCCCTGGAGAGGGACTATCTCTTATTATCCGCAAACTGCCTGCGAA
>CACXFW010000509.1 GCA_902767065.1 uncultured Lachnospiraceae bacterium
GTGACCTATACGGAAGCGATCCGGCTTCTGGAGGAGCACAACGATCAGTTTGACTATCAGGTCAGCTGGGGGTGTGACCTGCAGACGGAGCATGAGCGCTACCTGACGGAACAGATCTTCCGGCGTCCGGTCTTCGTGACGGACTATCCGAAGGAGATCAAGGCCTTCTATATGAAGCTGAATGAGGACGGGAAGACGGTCGCGGCGGCGGACTGCCTGGTGCCGGGCATCGGCGAGATTATCGGCGGCTCTCAGAGAGAGGAGCGGTTTGACGTGCTGAAGGCGCGGATTGATGAGCTGGGCATGAGCGAGGAGGAGTACCGGTATTATCTGGATATCCGCCGGTTCGGAACCACGCGCCACGCGGGCTTCGGACTGGGCTTCGAGCGGCTGGTGATGTATCTGACGGGCGTGAGCAATATCCGGGACGTGCTGCCGTATCCGAGGACGGTGGGGAGTCTGATCTGAGAAGACCCTGGCAGGCCGGAAGACTTTTTTCCGGCCTGCGTTTCTCAGGAGGATGTAAGGCGGCCTGCGCCAGAAGGGTGATCTGTTTCATGACCTGGCATTCCAGGGCGTGGAAATGATTCGCCGGGCAAAGCCGGGATCACAGATGCAGCGAAGGATGGAGGAGTCGAAAGAAAAATGGATGTGAGACCGGGGTCTTCATACTGGAACAGGGAGCGGAATCACCGCGAAGGGAGCGCGTTCGGGACATTTCTGATTACGCTGCTTTTGGTGGTTGCGATTGGCGTCTTTGCCTATTCCGGATGGAGGCTTTTCGGGTATTACATGGACTACAAGCAGGGCAGCGATGAATACAGCGAGCTGAATGAAGCGTATGTAAAGAGCGCGCCTGCCTCATCCGGGGAGGAGGGTTCTTCCGCAGCGTCCTCCGCGCAGGATGCCTCTTCGGAATCCTCCGCGCAGCCGTCTTCCACCCCTGACGGGGACGGGACCAGGCAGACAGGCGCAGCTGTGGATCCGGCCAGGGCGCAGTCATCTTCCGGGGAGACGGTGCTGGCGGATGTGACCAAGCTGGAGAATCCGAAGTCGCTGCCGGAAGTTCTTGACGGAGCGTACCGGGAGAGTACGGTTGAGAATGGCGAGACGAAGGAGCTTCCGAAGCTGGTGAACCCGGTGGACTTTGCGGAGCTTCAGAAGATCAACCCGGACGTGATCGGCTGGATCCGCGTGGGCGCCGTGAATATCTCCTACCCGGTCGCGCGGGGGAAGGACAATGATTATTACCTGCACAGAACCTTCAAGAAGGTGGACAATTTCGCGGGGTGCATCTTTGAGAACTGCAATAACTCGCCGTACTTCACCGATCAGAACACGGTGATCTACGGGCATAACATGAAGAACGGGACGATGTTCGGCCAGCTGAAGAAGTTCGGCGAGCAGGAAACGCTGGATAAGAATCCTTACTTCTGGATCTTTACGAAGGATTATATCTACCAGTACCGGATCTTTTCGAGCAGTGTCGTCAGCAAGATCGGGGATCCGTATATCATCCGGTTCTCGGAGGCGGACTTTGAGAAGTTTATCGAGAAGTCCATCGCGTCGAGCGAGATCGACTGCGGGGATGTGACGGTCACGACAAAGGACAGGATCGTGACCCTGTCGACCTGCACGGGAAACGACGCAACGCGCCGGATCCTCCAGGGAGTCCTGGTACAGGTATATGTATCGGCGTGAGCAGGTGACGCAGGAAGGAGGAAAGCATGGGAATGGATCAGATCAGGCAGCTGCAGGAGATCATCGACGGGAGCGACAATATCGTCTTCTTCGGAGGGGCGGGCGTCTCGACGGAGAGCGGGATTCCGGACTTCCGGAGCCAGGACGGGCTCTATCATATGAAGTATAAGTATCCGCCGGAGACGATCATCAGTCATACTTTTTTTGTAAGGAAGCCGGAGGAGTTCTACCGGTTTTACAAGGATAAGATGCTGGCTCTGGACGCGAAGCCGAACGCGGCGCACCTGAAGCTGGCCGAGCTTGAGAAGGCAGGGAAGCTGAAGGCGGTCATCACCCAGAATATTGACGGTCTGCACCAGAAGGCAGGCAGCCGGGAGGTCCTGGAGCTGCACGGTTCGGTGCTGCGCAACTACTGCACCCGGTGCGGGGAATTCTATGACGCGGAATTTGTGAAGAATGCCGAAGGCGTTCCGAAATGTGTGAAGTGCGGCGGGATGGTCAAGCCGGACGTCGTGCTGTATGAGGAAGGGCTGGACAACAGCATCATGAGCCGGTCTGTCTCGTACATCCGGAACGCGGATGTGCTGATCATCGGCGGGACGAGCCTGGTCGTCTATCCGGCGGCGGGCCTGATTGACTACTTCCGGGGAAGATTACTGGTGCTGATCAATAAAGGCGCGACAGCGCGCGATGCCGCTGCAAACCTGGTGATCACGGATCCGATCGGAGAGGTGTTCTCCCAGATTGTGGTCCGGTAGAGATTCCATGAGTCAATCCAGAAGATTCCGTGAAAAGCATCTTCAAGAATCCATCCGGAACACAGATTCCGGGAACCCATCAGGATCAGAGCCTCCGGGAATCCATCCGGAACAGAAGCGAAACCGCGGCCGGTGATGAAGTCATTTCGTCACCGGCCGCGGCAGTCAGGATCCGTACCTGCCGGCTGCCACATAGATTATGTGGCGGGCAAAATGCCCGGATCCGGGCGGAAAATTAGGTAATTTGCACCCTTGATTTCGATCAGGCGGTACGGTATAATGCGTCCTTGTGATGTATCATTTTTCCTTGCTCATCCGATTGCAGGGGTGGGCCAGAGACCATAAGGAGGTGCAAGCAGCATGAACAAATACGAACTGTGCGTAGTTGTCAGCGCTAAACTCGA
>CACXFW010000510.1 GCA_902767065.1 uncultured Lachnospiraceae bacterium
GCATGCAGACAGGCTGTGAAGAGTAACGGTTCTGTGGCTTCAGGATCTCGACAGGTGGCGGGAGAGGGGGATATACTGATTGCCAGCCGTATGCTTCAGTGAGTTTTGCCGCCGGCAAAAGGAGGGGCGGTATGTGTTGTCATGGTGCGGAACGCAGAGAAAGGATCAGGAACAGATCCCGGACCGGAGCGCAGACAGGATATAAGGAGACAGGGCAGAGGGAGGCAGGATGAAAGGAGACAGGGCAGAGGGAAGCAGGATGGAAGGAGACAGGAGCGGGGGAGGCCGGAAGGGCCGGGCCGGGACAGATCAGACGCGGAAAGGGATCTTGCTGCTGCGCTCTTTTCTCATCGGCGTGGTTATGGCCCTTGTCTGGGGCGCGGTATCTTCGCTGCTTACCCTGGACCGTCTGATCCCGGGCAGTGCCGGGGAGATGATGTTTACTCGTCCGATCGCTTTTCAACTGATCTTCTATGGCTTTGTCAGTCCTGTTCTGGAGGAGGTGCTGTTTCGGAAGCTGCTCTATGATCTGGCAGTCCGGATCCTGCCGCACCAGGCCGCTGCCGTACTGGTCTCCGCGCTTTTTGCGCTCTGGCACGGGGACCTGATCCAGATGCTCTACGCGTTTCCGGCAGGGCTGATCCTGCAGATGCTCAGAGCAAGGAGCGGTACAATTAAGCAGCCTGTCTTATGCCACATCGGCGCAAACCTGACAGCGATCCTTGTAACCACGCTGATTCCATAAGGCTCATGCATTGACTCAGAATGACAAATCCGCTATGATTCTCCTCAGCCGAAAGATAAGCGTATGGAGGCGGAAGGCATCCGGGTGCCAGACCCGGATGTATGTCCCTGGGACAGGAAAGGAGAAGTGACAACATGTATTCAATTGAAGAGGTGCGCAGAGAGGATCCGGAAATTGCAGCCGCGATCGAAGCGGAAACATCGCGGCAGAACAGCCATATCGAACTGATTGCATCGGAGAACTGGGTGTCGCACGCGGTGATGGCGGCAATGGGGAGCCCATTGACCAACAAATATGCGGAGGGCCTTCCGGGACGCCGTTATTACGGTGGCTGCGGGATCGTGGATGAGGTCGAGAATCTTGCCAGGGACAGGGCGAAGCGCCTGTTCGGATGCACCTGGGCCAATGTTCAGCCCCACTCCGGTGCGCAGGCCAATATGGCTGTGGAGATGGCGCTGCTGAAGCCGGGCGATACCTTCATGGGAATGCACCTGTCTGAGGGAGGACATATTTCACACGGAAGTCCGGTTAATTTCTCCGGCCTTTATTTCAACGCCGTCTCCTATGGCGTAACCAAAGACGGATTCATCGATTACGATGAGGTGGAACGCATCGCGAAGGAGTGCAGGCCGAAGCTGATCATCTGCGGCGCCAGTGCGTATCCGAGAACGATTGATTTCAGGCGTTTCAGGGAGATCGCGGATGAGGCTGGCGCGTATCTGATGGCAGACATTGCCCATATTGCCGGGCTGGTTGCAACCGGGCTTCATCCGAATCCGTTCCCCTATGCGCATGTCGTAACGACGACGACCCACAAGACACTGCGCGGTCCCCGCGGCGGGATGATTCTTTCCACGGCAGAATTCGGGAAAGAGCATAAGCTCAACAAAGCGGTATTTCCCGGAACCCAGGGCGGCCCGCTGGAGCATGTGATCGCCGCGAAGGCAGTCTGCTTCCAGGAAGCGCTTCAGCCTTCGTTCAGGGAATACTGTGAGCAGATTGTAAAGAATGCAAAGGCGCTTTCCGAGGGACTGATGCGAAGGGGCATCGATCTCGTATCCGGCGGAACCGACAATCATCTGATGCTTGTGGATCTGAGATCCAGGCATAAGACCGGCGCCCAGGCAGAGGCAGACCTTGATGCGGTCGGCATCACGGCAAATAAGAATACAATCCCGGGAGATCCGGAATCTCCGTTTGTGACGAGCGGCCTTCGCCTTGGAACACCGGCGGCTACGACCCGCGGCCTGAAGGAAGAGGACTTCGACCAGGTTGCCGAGGTGATCGCGACGGTCATCAAAGAGGGAGAGAAGAAAAAAGACTACTGCCGCGCGATCATCGGTGAGATCACAAAGCGGTATCCGCTGTCCTGATCCGGGAGTAAATGATCAATGCAGATCTGGGACGCTGTACTGGATGGGTTTCTGGATACGGTCCGGCTGGTACCGTTTTTATTTCTTACCTATCTGGTGATGGAGTATATCGAGCATCACACAAGTGACAGGACAAGGGCGGCGATCCGGAGGGCAGACAGGTTTGGCCCGTTGGCGGGCGGCCTTCTCGGCGCGTTTCCGCAGTGCGGGTTTTCGGCTGCAGCCGCGAGCCTGTACGCGGGCCGCGTGATTACGGGCGGAACCTTGATCGCGGTCTTTCTGTCGACCTCTGATGAGATGCTGCCGATCTTTCTTTCCAGCAGGGTGGATGCCGGACTGATCCTCCGGATTATTATGATTAAGGTTGTCTATGGCGTGATAGCCGGATTTGTGGTGGATTTTCTGTTCCGCAGCCTGAACATCAGGAAGATCGGAGAGGGAATCCACGGGATCTGTGAGGCACAGCACTGCGATTGCGATGAGGGAGGAATCTTTGTTTCGGCGCTTCGCCATACTCTCAGCATCGCCCTTTTCCTCTTTCTGATTTCCACCGCGCTGAACCTGTTTCTGGAGATGGTCGGAACGGAGAACCTGGAGAATCTGGTCTTCAACCAGCCTGTAATCGGCGAGATGCTGGCAGGACTGATCGGCCTGATCCCGAACTGCGCCGCGTCCGTGGCGATTACAACCATGTATCTGGACGGCGCCATGAGCGCCGGAGCGATGATGTCCGGACTGATGGTCGGCGCAGGCGTCGGGATTGTGGTGCTGTTTCGCTCGAACCGCGCAAAGAGGCAAAGCGCGAAGATTGTGGGAATTCTGTATGTCGCGGGCGTGGCCGGAGGGCTTCTGACCTCGGCTTTGAGACTGCTGTAAGGGTGCATGACGAAGGCAAGGCTGCAGGATTTCATGCAGCATTTGTTTCAGGGGAGAATCAGGATGAAGGACTATATGGTAAGGGCATGCGCGGCAGATGATTCGATCCGTGCATTTGCCGCTTGCACAAAGCAGATGGTGGAGGACGCCAGGAGGGCGCATGACACGACGCCGGTCTGTACGGCGGCGCTGGGAAGGCTGCTTACCGGCGGTGTGATGCTGGGCAGCATGCTGAAGGAAGACAAGGCGCTTGTGACGCTTATCATCCGGTCAGACGGCCCTGCGGGCGGCATTACCGTCACGGCCGATTCACACTGCCACGCGAAGGGGTACATCAACAATCCCCATGTACAGATCCCGCTGAAGCAAAACGGGAAGCTGGATGTATCCGGAGCAATCGGGCAGGGAACGCTTACGGTGATCCGGGACATCGGACTGAAGGAGCCCTACGTCGGGACGATCAACATGCCAAGCGGCGAGATCGCGGAAGATCTGACGTATTATTTTGCGGAATCGGAGCAGGTTCCAAGCTCGGTCGGACTGGGAGTCCTGGTGGATCGTGACTGGAGCGTGAGGCAGGCGGGAGGATTCATTCTTCAGCTGATGCCGGGCGCGCCGGATGACATGATCGATGAACTGGAAAGGCGTCTTGCCAAAGTGAACAGCGTGACAGCCATGCTGGAAGAAGGCAGGCTTCCCGAGGATATCCTGGAAGAGCTGGTCGGAGGCTTCGGCCTTCAGATCATGGAGAAGAGGGAGGTGTCGTTTGCCTGCAACTGCTCTATGGAAAGGATCGAAAAAGCGCTCATTTCCATCGGCCCGAAGGAGATTCAGGAGATGATCGATGACGCAAAGCCTGTCGATGTGGGCTGCCAGTTCTGCGGAAGGCAGTACCGGTTTGACGTGGAAGCGCTGAAGAGAATTCTTGCGATTCAGAAGCACAGTCCCGTGCACCGGAGAGAGGACACGCAAGGGTAACCGGAAAGAAAGGTGGATTCTGTTTTGGGTTGACGATCGCAGCAGACCAGGCGGCGGGCCGTGCCATGCTTCGCTCAGCAGGGCGATGACAGGCGTATCCTGCGGCCGGGATGGAAAAGCAGCGGGGGATGGACGATTATGAAGGATGGATTTATCAAGATCGCAGC
>CACXFW010000511.1 GCA_902767065.1 uncultured Lachnospiraceae bacterium
AGCGGGCTACGCTGACTGACGACAACGCAACAGCTGACGACAAGGTGGTACGAATTAATAAAAGAATGATTGAGACGACACACTAGCCTGTGCGTGTGGTGCATTTTCTCACTCCGTTGACGAAAAACCGCAGGTTCTATATAATAGACGCGCGGAGACCGCAATCCTATGCGGACGTAATTCTTATTGGGGAAGGTTTTTCTATGGCGCTTGCCGAAAGCAGGATTGAGATCCCGGAAGGCCTGCAGAGCCAGGTATTCGGGCAGTTCGACAACTATCTGAAGAAGATCGAACGTACCCTGAACGTTACCGTCATCAGCAGGGATGGCGAACTGAAGATCGTCGGAGCGGGATCCGGACCGGAGGGCGCAAGAAAAGTCCTGGAGGACCTTTGCCAGATTGCCTCCTCCGGACGGGAGATTACGCAGCAGAACGTGGATTATGACCTGTCGCTTGCTCTTGAGCATGTCGACGGCGGAGTATCCCAGGTCAGCTCGGATGTGATCTGCCATACGGTCAGCGGCAAGCCGGTTAGTCCCAAGACCTATGGCCAGAAGAATTATGTCGATTCGATCCGTGAGCATATGATCACTTTCGGAATCGGTCCGGCAGGAACCGGAAAGACCTATCTTGCCATGGCGATGGCGATTACCGCCTTTAAGGGCGAGGAGGTCTCAAGGATCATCATGACCCGTCCCGCGATCGAGGCGGGAGAAAAGCTTGGGTTTCTTCCCGGTGACCTGCAGAGCAAAGTAGATCCCTATCTGAGACCGCTGTACGATGCGCTTTATCAGATCATGGGGGCGGAGAGCTGCGCAAAAAACCTGGAGAAAGGCCTGATCGAGGTTGCTCCTCTTGCCTATATGAGAGGAAGGACGCTGGACAATGCGTTTATCATTCTGGATGAGGCGCAGAATACAACGCCTGCCCAGATGAAGATGTTCCTGACGAGGATCGGTTTCGGGTCAAAGGTCATCATCACAGGAGACCTGACCCAGAAGGATCTTCCCTTTGAGTCGAAGAGCGGCCTTGAAGTGGCGGTGGATGTACTGAGAAAGATTGAGGACATCGCATTCTGCCGCCTGACCAGCAAGGATGTCGTGCGGCATCCCCTGGTGCAGAAGATTGTTCAGGCCTATGAGGCATACGAGAAAAAGCATGACACTGAATTACGAAAACGAGACCAGGGCCGAATTCGATCCGGAAGAGAGCGCAGAGGCTCTGGCTATGAGAGTCATCCGGGCAGGACTTGAGGAGACAGGATGTCCTTTTGAAGTCCAGGTGAACCTTCTTGTCACGGACAGTGAACAGATTCAGAAGATGAATCTGGAATTCCGGCAGATCGACCAGCCGACGGATGTGCTCTCCTTTCCGATGCAGGAATTTGAATCCCCTGCTGATTTCTCTTCTTTTGAGAAGTCGGATTACAGATCGTTTGATCCCGGATCCGGCGAGTTTTTGCTTGGGGATATCGTTGTGAACGCGGACCGTGTAGCCACGCAGGCAAAGGAATACGGGCACAGCATGAAAAGAGAGTTTGCGTTCCTGGTTGCGCACAGCCTGCTCCATCTGGTCGGGTTCGACCATATGGAGGAGGATGAGAGAACCGAGATGGAAACGCACCAGAAGAAGATCATGGAGATGGTACGAATCCCGCGCAGCTGAATTTAGAATATACCGCGCCAGGTTCTTTCCTGATTCCGGAAGACTGTGTCTGCGTGTATATAAAAGTGTAACGATTCAGCACCCCCCACTTACTCGGAACGCTTCGCGCTTTTCATTGTGGGCGGTCAGAGGTGCTTCGCACCTTGTCTGCCCCATGAATTCTCAAAAATCGTCCGGTGAGTAAACTCCCCGTCCTGATTTTGTGAGAATTCATGGTGTGCTGAATCGTTACATAGAGGAGTATAACAAATCAATCAGGGGTAGGGCGCACAGCCCTGAAAGGAGCAACGTATGAAAAGATACAGAATCGCTGCCGCGCTGGCAGCAGGCATCATGGCACTTTCGGCATCCGGAATGAGCGTCTGTGCAGAAGAAGCAGGAGATACCTGCGCAAGCTACCTGACAGGCATGAGTGTTCCGACTTCCATCGGACGCACCAGGCCGACAGCGCTGATGATTGAGAATGACGCGGACGCAGTCGCGTGGCAGCACGGTACGAGCTATGCGGATGTCATGTACGAAGCAATGGTGGAAGGCGCGATCACACGAATGATGGGAATCTTCGAGTATCTGGAGGGCGTCTCCATGATCATGCCGATCCGTTCCTGCAGACCCTATTATGTTTATTTCGCGAGGGAGTTCAACGCGCATTATGGCCATTACGGACAGGTTGTCTACGCGGTACCGATCCTGCAGCTTCCGACCACGGATGACATCGCAGGCATTCCCTACGGTGAAGGGGGACAGGACTATCAGCTGCATGACGGAAGCGCGGCATACATCAGAGATCACGAAGGCGTAACCGGCATCTACACCAATAAGGAGCTTCTTGACGGCGTGATCAACAGCTCCGGCTGGAACACCCAGTATTCCTCCGGTTATAACGGGCATTACCAGTTCGCGGCGGACGGGGAAGTCGTAACCCTTGACAATGGTCAGATCGCGAAGGTTGTCATTCCCGGCTTCACGTATAACCATGCAAGATTTGATTACAATGAAGCGGACGGCCTGTATTACCGTTCCGAATTTGGTGCCCCGCAGGTTGACCAGCTGAACGGACAGCAGCTTTGCTATAAGAATATCATTATCCAGGAGTGCCCGTCCCAGCTGGCGGATGAACATTATCTGTGGACGGATCCTGTCAACGGGTATGACGGCGGAAGCGGCTGGTTTATCACGAACGGCCGTGCCGAGAAGATTACCTGGAAAAAGGAAAACTGGAGTGCGGATGATCCCATCGAGAATACGGTTACTACACCGAACTGCGCCTGGGACGTACGGGAATGTGATTTCAATGTAACACGCTACTATGATGCCAATGGAAACGAGATCAGGCTGAATCAGGGCAAGACTTTTGTCGAGATC
>CACXFW010000512.1 GCA_902767065.1 uncultured Lachnospiraceae bacterium
CCGCCCCCTGGAACCGCTCAGATCCGTCAGATAAGCAAGCTTATCTGACTGGATCATGAGCAATTCCAGGAGGTGCTGAATAATTAGGTTTTCTTAATCTGACTGTATGTCAGGAATGCTCCCCGGGTCCATTCGGAAGAACAGACAGGCAAGTGAAAAGCTGTCCGGAAAGATCCTGCATGCAGGCAAAGTGAAGAAACTGTCCGGACGGCCCTGCGCGCAGCCGAAAGAAAAAACCTCTCAGATCGCGACCGGGATATTCCGGATCTGTTCGTGAGTCTCATAGTTCTCGTAGTGCAGGCTGTCGGTCGTGAAAGCATAGAAGTCGGTTACGTCCGGATCCAGCCAGACACGCGGAGCTTCCAGCGGTTTTCTGGAGATCAGCTCGCGGATCATCGGGACATGACGGTCATAGATGTGCGCGTCCGCGATCATATGCACCAGTTCTCCCGGAACCATGCCGCTCACCTGTGCCACCATCATCAGGAGGATCGCGTACTGTGCCACGTTCCAGTTATTTGCCGTCAGCACGTCATTGGACCGCTGGTTCAGAACAGCATTCAGGACAAAACGCTCCCCCTTTTCATCCGCTTCCGGCATCCTGTCCAGCGCGGCGGGGCTTCCCGGAGCGGGGTCTGTCACCTCTTTCGTCACGTTGAAGGTCATGCTGTACGCACAGGGATACAGATTCATTTCATGAAGATCCTGATGTACGTACAGATTGGTCATGATCCTGCGGCTGAAGGGATCCTGCTTCAGATCGTACAGAACGCGGTCTACCTGGTCAAAGAGTCCTTCTTTATAGATGTGCTTTACTCCCATCTGATAGCCGTAAGCCTTGCCGATACTGCCCTTTTCATCCGCCCACTCGTCCCAGATATGAGGCTTGAGATCATGAATGTTATTGGACTTTCGCTGCCAGATCCAGAGGATTTCATCCATCGCGCTCCTGAGGGCTGTCCTTCTGAGTGTAAGCGCGGGAAATTCCTTTCTGAGGTCATACCGGTTGCAGATTCCAAAACGCTTGATGGTATAGGCCGGTGTCTGATCCGGCCAGTGCGGCCTGACCTTCTGGCCTTCCGTGCTCGTCCCGTTTTCCAGGATATCCCTGCACATATCGATAAAGATCTGATCTGTCAGGCTCATGAACGCATCCTTTCTCCCCTCCGCTCAGGGGTTATACCATAAGTCTTGCGATCGCTGTCTCCCCGGCAAATCCTGCCGCGTTGAACAAAAACAAAACATCCGTATAGGACTTTGACGCGATCAGCTCGCTGATGCTTGCATTATAGTATCTCGGATCCAGCAGATCCACTTCATCAAAATATCCGCAGGTAAACGGCGCGAAGCAGTGCGCATAGGAATCCTTGATGATCAGAAGCCTTCTCCCTGTTTCTGACTCAGGCATCTTAGTCTCGATCAGCCCGTAATTGCCGCCGTAGAAGTACGCGTATTTGTCTTTCGTATCCAGGAAGGAAGCCTGGTACATCGTATTGCGCAGATCATCCGACTGGCCATAGACCAGATAATAGTCATAAGGCGGCACAGGGTCGAAACGCTGGATAGAATCCGCTCTGCCGGCGATTCCCAGCTTTGACGCGATCGTTCCTTCGAAGGAATCGGTAACGGTTGATACCGTAAACTGGCCTTGATCCATCGACCCGATCCCTTTTTCCTCCATCCAGGCCGCGCACACGTCAAACGCTGCCTCTGTCGTCCAGTGATGATCCGTCCGGTAATAGAGCTGCTTTTCTGTGTCCGTCCCGTGAATCTGCCTGAGAACTGCAGAAGCGTCAAACCACACTCCCTCCGGAAGGCTCTCCCTTATCCGGTCAAGATACAGCTCTTCGTCATAAGGATCCGCAAATGCCGGCAGCCTGTCCTCCAGGATCTTAACGGCGTTCGGCACCACGATGCAGGTCAGGTGCTCCGGGCCAAACGTTTCCCTGAGGTTTTCAAAAAAGGTCCCGAGCCGGATCAGGTTCTGGCTGGCGGTGTCGGATGTAAATACGCCGGTATGCTTTTCAATCAGGTAGTCATCCGATGCGAAGTAAACGTCATTTGTCTCCTGCTTCAGGGCCGCCCTTTCGAGGAACGTCTTGAGCGTAATCCATTCGTCCCGGAGGATGAACTGGTCGGAGAGATAGCTCTCATACTCCCTGGCGAAATCTCCTGAGATCAGGCTGTCCCAGGTCAGCGCGGGCCTGTGCTCAAGCGTGCGGTTCTCCGTCTCGCTCCGGTCTTTCTGCGGCCTGAGAATATTCGCCAGGGCAAATCCAAAGATCAGGAGAAGGAAC
>CACXFW010000513.1 GCA_902767065.1 uncultured Lachnospiraceae bacterium
CCCTGGAACCGCTCAGATCCGTCAGATAAGCAAGCTTATCTGACTGGATCATGAGCAATTCCAGGAGGTGCTGAATAATTACATTTAGTGTTCATACGAACGATACAAGAAGTTTGTCAATTTACTGTTGATACGAACGATATTCTGAGAAAGATGATTTGATATGAAAGAAAGGAATCTTCTTCTGCTCGACGGTGCCATGGGCACAATGCTCCAGAAGGCCGGGATGAAACCCGGCACACTTCCGGAGGTCTTCGGCATGCAGCATCCTGAGATTGTACTGGGGATCCACCAAAGGTATATCGAAGCCGGAAGCAGGGTCATCTATGCGAACACCTTCGGTGCCAACAGCAGGAAATATGAAGGAAGCGGTTTTTCGGTGAAAGACGTGATTGCCGCAAACATTGCCACAGCCAGGAAGGCAGCATCTTCCTTCCCGGGCCTGAACGTAAAAACGGCACTGGATGTCGGTCCGGTCGGCGAACTGATGGAGCCTCTTGGGACCCTTTCCTTTGACGAGGCCTATGAATGCTTTCGCGAGATTGTCTGCGCCGGGGAAACTGCCGGGGCAGATCTTGTCATTTTCGAGACAATGACGGACCTGAACGAAGTAAGAACTGCTGTCCTCGCGGCAAAGGAGAACACTTCTCTTCCGGTCTGGGTCACAATGACCTTCGAAAAGACCGGGAGAACCTTTGCCGGGACTGATCCTGCAGCCATGGCGCTCACGCTCGACGCGCTGGGCGTGGAGGCAGTCGGCGTAAACTGCTCGCTCGGGCCCGGGGACCTGGTTCCCATCGTAGAAAAGATCCGCTCTCACACAGACCTTCCTGTCATCGTCAAGCCGAACGCAGGGCTCCCGGATCCCAGAACCGGCCTGTATGCCATGACACCGGAGCGCTTTGCGGATGAGATGACTGTCTACCCGAAGATGGGAATTACCATTCTGGGAGGTTGCTGCGGAACAAGGCCCTCTTTCATTCAGGCTCTGGGCGGGATCCGCAGCCATATTACGCCTGAAGACAACAGCCTGGAAGCTTCCGGCCAGCATATACAGTCCTCTGATACTACGCAGGAAGCTGCAGGGGGCGGCTCTCATTTTTCAGGTGCTGTCCGGATTGATCCGGAAAGCATCTCCAGCAAGCCTCCGGTAAGAAACGGTGTATGCTCCGCCGGCCGTGTTACGTATCTTGACGGAAGAGTCCGCGTCGTCGGCGAGCGCATTAATCCGACCGGAAAAAAACGTTTCCAGCAGGCTCTCCGGGAACATGATATGAACTATATCATGAAGTGCGCCATTGAACAGGCTGACGATGGCGCCGATATTCTGGATATCAATGTCGGACTTCCCGGCGCCGATGAACCGGCGCTGATGAAGGATGTGGTCTGCGCCGTCCAGAGCGTGACCGATCTGCCCCTGCAGATTGATTCCACCAATCCTGAGGCCATCGAAGCCGGCCTCAGAGCCGCATGCGGAAGGGTGATCGTAAACTCCGTCAACGCGGAAGAAGAAAACTGCAGGCGGATCCTTCCGATCGTCAGGAAATACGGTGCCTGCGTCATCGGCCTTGCCCTTGAAAAATCAGGCATGCCGAAAAACGCCGAAGAAAGGATCCGCAATATCCGGACAATCCTGAAGTTCACGGATGAGTACGGGATTCCCAGAAAAGATGTCATCGCAGACTGCCTTGCGCTGACGGTTTCCGCACAGCAGGAGCAGGCGATGGAAACGCTTCGCGCTGTCCGGTATGCCGCACAGAACCTTGGTGTCCACTGCACGCTGGGCGTCAGCAACATTTCCTTCGGACTGCCCCAGAGAAAGCACGCAACCGTCAGCTTCCTGACCCAGGCAATGTACTGTGGGGTGGACCTGCCGATCATCAACCCGAACCAGGTAGAAATCATGGATGCCGTTGCGGCATTCCGCGCGCTCTCCGGACAGGATGTATCCTGTATGGACTATATCGCACGGTTCGCAGGCCGCCAGGAGATGCAGCCTCTTCCGGCCAGCCAGAGCACCCGCGCCAGTCAGGATCCCCGGAATCTGTCAGATTCCCCGGGTATTTCAGATTTCCGCAAGCTTCCGGACGAAACCGGGAGGATAGCTTCCTTGTCCGGCGCGGATTCTTCCAATGCCGGGAGGATGGCTTCCTTGTCCGGCGCGGATTCTTCCAATTCCGGAAGGATGGTTTCCTTGTCCGGCACGGATTCTTTCAACGCCGTACAGCAGGCGATCCTGAGAGGACTCGGAGAGGAAGTCAGGCAGCAGGCAGCGCTCCTTCTTGACCGGATCAGCGCGATGGAGATCGTCGAAAACTACCTGATTCCGGCGCTGGACGAAGTCGGCAGCAGATACGAAAAACAGCTCCTCTTCCTCCCGCAGCTGATCAATGCCGCAAATGCGGCATCCGCAGGATTTGAACTGATCAAAGATCGAATCGCACAGACAGGAGCCGGGACCGTTTCAAAAGGAAAAGTCGTACTCGCGACCGTGGAAGGAGACATCCACGATATCGGTAAAAATATCGTGAAAGTCGTCCTGGAAAACTACGGCTATACCGTCATCGATCTCGGACGGAATGTCCCGCCGCAGAAAGTTGCGGACGCTGCGAAAGATAAGGACGTGAAGCTGGCAGGCCTCTCCGCCCTGATGACTACAACGCTCCCCGCCATGGAAGAAACGATCCGCCTGCTGAAGGAATCCGGCTGCGGCGTGAAAACAGTTGTCGGCGGCGCCGTCGTCACTGAGCGGTACGCGAAAGAAATCGGAGCGGATTTCTACGCGAAAGACGCGAAAGCAACCGTAGATGCCGCCAGGCAGATATATGGTTCTTAACCAGAATCCTTGCACATAAATGCCAGCGGCAATCAGACACCGCTGGCTGTAAAACTCTTCCTCTTCCGCACAGGCATTCCGATTACAGAAGCATTCCGATTAAGGCCTGAATGACTGCTCATCCAGATACGCTCTTGCTTCTTTCACCTCTGCCTCCATCGCTTTTCTCCCAGGCGCTCCCTTCGTAAGCCGTTTTTCCACACACGTTTTCAGCGAAATCGCATCAAAGATATCCTCCTCAAACCGGTCGGAAAAGCTGCGGAATTCCTCCAGGGAAAGATCATCCAGCGCACACCCTGCGTCAATGCAGTGAAGGACCAGCGCGCCCACGATCCCGTGGGCATCACGGAATGGAACCCCTTTCCCGACCAGATAATCAGCCGCGTCCGTCGCGTTCGTGAATCCATTGCGGGCGGAAGCAGCCATCACATCCTTCCTGAACCGCATGGAAGCAACGCATCCGTCAAACAGACGAAGGCAGCTCTTCACCGTATCGATCGCATCAAAGGAAAGCTCCTTGTCCTCCTGCATGTCCTTATTGTATGCGAGCGGAATCCCTTTCATGGTCGTAAGAAGCGCTGTCAGTGCGCCATAGACCCTTCCTGTTTTTCCGCGGACCAGCTCCGCGATGTCCGGATTCTTCTTCTGCGGCATGATGCTCGACCCGGTGGAGAATGCGTCATCCAGTTCCACAAAACGGTATTCATTGCTGTTCCACAGGATCATTTCCTCCGCAAAACGGCTCAGGTGCATCTGGCAGATCGATAGCGCGCCAAGAAACTCAATCAGATAATCCCGGTCCGATACACCGTCCATGGAATTGCGGGACGGACGGATAAAGCCAAGCTCCTTTGCCGTAAAGTCACGGTCCAGCGGGTAAGTCGTTCCGGCCAGGGCACCGCTTCCCAGCGGACAGGTATCGCAGCGCGCCAGAATGGAAGCCATGCGTTCCCGGTCTCTGCGGAACATCTCAAAGTACGCGCCGAAATGATGCGCCAGGGTAACCGGCTGCGCTTTCTGGAGATGAGTAAACCCCGGCATATACGTATCAAGATTCTCTTCCATGACCGTAAGAATCGTTGTGAGAAAATGCTTCAGCAAATCGTCCGTCTCCCGGATCTGATCCCGCACATACAGCTTCATGTCCACGGCAACCTGATCGTTGCGGCTTCTCCCGGTGTGCAGCTTCTTTCCCGCCTCACCGATGCGTTCGATCAGATTCGCCTCTACGAAGCTGTGAATGTCTTCGTACCCGTCAGAAAACTGCAGGGTTCCGCTTTCGAGATCCGCTTTGATGGAACCAAGACCTTCTATGATTTTCTCCGTCTCCTCCTCACTGAGAATCCCCTGCTTCCCAAGCATTGCCGCGTGGGCTGCGCTCCCGCGGATATCCTGCTCATACAGCCTCCTGTCAAATGGAAGCGAATCATTGAACTTCTTCACCAGTTCGTCTGTCTCTTTTGTAAACCTTCCGCCCCATAACTGAGCCATCCTGCCTGTCTCCCTTCTCTCAAAACCATCCGTTTTTACGCCTGTTCCTCTTTCTGCTTCATTCTCTCAGCTTTTGAGTACACGCAGCCGCAGTAATCCTGGCGGTACAGACCATGCTCCCTCGAAAGTACAATCGATCTCTGATATCCGCCCTTCTTCTTGAAATCCGAGGGAAGATGTTTCACCCCATACTTCTTTTCAAGCTCTTTTCCAATCTGATTGATCCGATCCGCATTCTTCAGTGGGCTGATCGACAGGGTGGTTGTAAAATAATCATACTCCCCTTCCGCCGCCAGGGCGGCAGACTCTTCCATGCGCAGGCGGTAACAGGCAAAGCATCTCTCTCCGCCCTCCGGAATCTGTTCCAGCCCCCGGACCGCTGCGTGGAAAATACGCGCATCATACTTTCCGCTGACAAATGTAATCGGATGGGATGGATGCATTTCACGGATCAGGCGCTTCAGTTCCTCTTCCCTCAGATGGTATTCCGATTCCGGTTCAATATTCGGATTATAGAAGAAATCGGTAATCTGAAAATACTCTGACAGATACTCCAGCACATAGCTGGAGCATGGAGCGCAGCAGCTGTGCAGCAGCAGCCTCGGCACATCAAAGGCGTCAGACTCCGACATCCGGGAATGGATCCCATCCAGAATCCCGTCCAACTCCTTCTGGTAATTACGTCTGTTTGTCCTGACAGATGTTTTGTTCGGCAATTCCACGCCATCCATCCTGATTTCTCTC
>CACXFW010000514.1 GCA_902767065.1 uncultured Lachnospiraceae bacterium
CCCTGGAACCGCTCAGATCCGTCAGATAAGCAAGCTTATCTGACTGGATCATGAGCAATTCCAGGAGGTGCTGAATAATTACTAATCGGCAATGAATATCGTTCACGAGTATCATCAAATGGATGCACAGACCGATTCGACTTTTCGCAGTGAAAAAACCCCGGCATCTGACGCTCTTATGATTCGTCCGATGCGCAGGGAGGATATTCCGCTGGTGGCGGGAATCGAGCGTCAGATTTATTCTCTTCCCTGGAGCGGGAGGGCATTTTCCGAAGCGCTTCAAAGAGATTACTACCTGTTTCTGACAGCATGGCATGCAGGCGTTCTGGCCGGATACTGCGGCTTTCAAAGGTCCTTTGAGATTGCGGATATCACGAATGTGACGGTGACAGACAGATACCGGCGGCGCGGGATCGGCCGGCGGATGCTGGAGGTTCTGATGCAGACAGGATTCGCGCAGGGAGTGGAGCGTTTTACACTGGAGGTGCGGTCGTCAAATGCTCCGGCGATTGCTCTTTACACAAGCCTTGGCTTCCGGCAGGAAGGGATCCGGCGGGGCTACTATGAATCTCCGAAAGAGGACGCCCTGATCCTCTGGACACCGGAAAAGAGAGGAAATCAGATATGATCGATGTCTGTCTGCTTGGATGCGGCGGCATGATGCCGCTTCCCTGGAGGCATCTGACTTCAATGATCGCCCGCATCGGAGGGTCCAGCCTTCTGATCGACTGTGGTGAGGGAACCCAGATCGCGCTCAGGAAGAAGGGGTGGAGCTTCAAGCCGATTGATGTGATCTGCATCACACATTTTCACGGCGATCATATCGGAGGCCTTCCCGGGCTTTTGCTTACCATGGGAAATGCGGAGCGGACGCAGCCGCTTACCATCATCGGCCCGAAGGGGCTTACGCGTGTGGTCAATGCGCTGCGGGTGATCGCGCCGGAGCTTCCCTTTGAGGTGAGGTGTGTCGAGATCGATCAGCCGCAGCAGGAATTTTCGCTGAACGGGTACAGGCTTTGCGCATTCCGCGTCAATCACCGGGTAATCTGCTACGGATACAGCCTGATGCTGGACCGCGCCGGAAAGTTTGACCCCGATCGCGCGAAAGAGGCCGGGATCCCGCTGAAGTTCTGGAATCCCCTGCAAAAAGGGAACACGGTGGAGGATAGCGAAAGCGGCAGGATCTTCACGCCGGATATGGTGCTCGGAGGACAGCGCAAGGGCCTGAAGGTGACCTACGTTACGGATACCAGGCCAACCGCGTCGATCGTGGAAAATGCGCAAGGCTCGGACCTTTTTATCTGCGAGGGGATGTACGGTGAGCCGGAGAAGCTTGCCAACGCGAAGGAGCACCGGCATATGATGATCGAAGAGGCAGCCGGCCTGGCATGCGAAGCGAAGGTGAAGGAACTGTGGCTGACTCATTACAGCCCGTCCCTGACGCACCCGGAGGAATACGGAGAACAGGTCCGGCAGATCTTTCCGGGTACGGTGTTCGGATGCGACGGAATGAGCACGGAGCTTGGATTTAAGGAATCTTAAGAAAGCCGGTCAGGAGGAATCCTGAGAAAAGCTGAGAAAGCCGGTCAGGAGGAATCCTGAGAAAATCTGAGAAAACCGGTTAAGGGGAATCCTGCTTTATGGAAGAGACGAAGATACTGGCAATCGAGAGCTCATGTGATGAGACGGCATCGTCTGTCGTGGTAAATGGCCGCGACGTCCGTTCCAATGTGATCTCTTCCCAGATTGACATTCATACCCTGTATGGAGGAGTGGTTCCGGAGATTGCGTCGAGAAAGCATATCGAACGGATCAACCAGGTTGTGCAGCAGTCGCTGGACGATGCGGGAATGACCCTTGATGAGATGGATGCCGTGGCAGTGACTTACGGCCCCGGCCTTGTCGGCGCTTTGCTTGTGGGAGTTGCCGAGGCGAAGGCAATCGCCTGGGCGAAGGGCCTCCCGCTTCTGGGAATCCATCATATCGAGGGGCATATCAGCGCAAATTATATCGAGAACCCGGATCTGGAACCGCCGTTCGGATGTCTGGTCGTTTCCGGGGGACATACCCACCTCGTCCGGGTGAAGGACTACGGAGAGTATGAGATCCTGGGAAAGACCGCGGATGACGCGGCAGGAGAGGCATTTGACAAGGTCGCAAGGGCGATCGGGCTCGGATATCCGGGAGGCCCGAAGATTGACATGGCTGCCCGGGAGGGGGATCCGTCTGCCATCGAATTCCCGCACGGGAAGGTGCGCGGTTCGGACTATGACTTTTCGTTCAGCGGCCTCAAGAGCGCGGTCCTGAATTACCTGAATGAGAAGCAGATGAAGGGGGAGGCAGTCTGCACCCGGGATGTTGCCGCTTCCTTCCAGAAGTCTGTCGTCGATGTGCTGGTGGAACACTCTGTTCACGCAATCAATGAATTCGGTTTCCGGAAGTTTGCCATTGCGGGCGGCGTCGCTTCCAATACAGCGCTCAGAAGCGCAATGGAAGAAGCCTGCAGGAGGAGGGGCGTCCGGTTTTACAGGCCATCCCCCATCCTGTGCACGGATAATGCCGCCATGATCGGGGCAGCCGCGTACTATGAATACAGGAAAGGGGCGCGCTCTGACTGGAGCCTGAACGCGGTTCCGAACCTGAAGCTTGGCCAGAGGTAAGGAAAGCGTTGACGTTAACCGCATATTTGGGCATGAGGTGTCACCGGCAATGCCGGTGACGGAGTCCTGATGCCAGTGAAGCCTTTTTAATTGACAGTAACTATTCAGCACCCCCATTGCTCAGAACACTTCGTGTTCTTCGCTGTGGGCGGACAGAGCGGTTTCACCGCTTGTCCGCCC
>CACXFW010000515.1 GCA_902767065.1 uncultured Lachnospiraceae bacterium
CAGGCTGTCCACGGTGTTCCGGGCAAACCGGCTGACCGACTTGGTGACGATCAGGTCAATCTTGCCGTCCAGGGCATCATTGACCATCCGCTGAAAGCCTTCCCTGTGCTTGGTGCTTGTGGCGCTGATACCCTCGTCCGTGTACACCTCCACGAACTCCCAATCGGCTCTGCTCTTGATGTAGGCCGTGTAGTAACTGACCTGCGCTTCGTAACTGGACTGCTGCTCATCCAAGTCTGTCGAAACACGGGCATAACCGGCAACCTTTCTCCTCGCCAGGGAATTGATCGGCGTCATCGTCGCCTGGTTGATGGTTGCCGGTATGACCCTTACTGTTTTTGCCATACGATCTTCCTCCCGTTCTGCATCTGAAATTCCAGCCAGTTATCAAACATCAGAATCTGCTTAACCTGGTGCTTTATCTGTTTCTCTGTCAGCCCTTCGCCCAGGATCCCATCAATTGCAGCTTGTACCCACTTGCCGTTCCAGTTGCGGACATCACATCTGTGCTTAACTCTGCACTCGCAAATCCAGTACAGGAAGCGTCCATGGTTTGTGCTGTGCATATCGACCCTTCCGCCGCATTTCCCGCAACGGAACAATCCGGAGTATGGCTTCGGGTTCCTGCGTGAATGAAGATTATCCGCTCCGCGTTCTTTCCGCATCGCCTGCACAGCAGCGAAGGTTTCCGGGTCAATGATCGCCTCATGGTGATCGTCCACACGGAACATCGGCATCTCGCCCTTGTTCAGTTTCACTTTCCTTGGCTTGTGTGCGTAAGCCTGCTGCAGGATCTGGCATCCGGTGTATTCCTCGTTGCTGATCATTTTACGGAGGCTCTGCGGCGAAAACCGTTCTGTCTGTTTAACGCTTTTCACACCCCTGGCATCCAGTTCTTCTGCGATAGATTTGAAGGACTTCCCGGCCATGTATTCAGCAAAAATGAAACGGACAACTTCTGCCTCCTCGGGAACGATCACCCGTTCGTCACCATCCCAGCGGTAACCGTAGAGTTTCAGGTGGGCATGGACTTCTCCACGCTCATACTTTTTCCGGACAGCCCACTTCAGGTTCTGGGACAGGCTGATGCTCTCCTGTTCAGCGAAACTCGCCAGGATGGAAAGCATTACCTCGCCGTCGGCTGTGAACGTATTGATCCGTTCCTTCTCAAACCGAACCTCAACCCCCAGGTCTTTCAGATGCCGGACCGTTTCCAGAAGGTCGACCGTGTTCCGCGCAAACCGACTAATGCTTTTCGTCAGAACGATGTTGATCTTTCCGGCCTCGCAGTCAGCAATCAGCTGTTGGAACTTCGGCCTGACCTTCGCGTCCGTTCCGGTGATTCCGGCGTCAGCGTAAACCCCGATATACTCCCATTCAGGCGTCCGCTGAATCAGTTCGCTGTAGTAACTGATCTGAGCCGACAGCGAATGAAGCAGTTGATCCGTACTGACGGAAACACGCGCGTAGGCAGCAACCTTTTTCCGTTTCGGCACAACCGGTCGAACTGCCTCAACCCTTTGAATTTTCAAGACTTCCGAACCTCCTTTCCTGCTCCAATTAACGCTCTGTTCCGAACACATAGCAAGTCATTTTCAGAGATCAGCCCTCTGTCACCGGCTTGTATTTCGCCTTCATTTTCCTGTTTGTCCGCCAGTAATCCCGGAAGGAAATCATCCTCTTTCGGAGCATGATCTTCACAAGTCCCATCGTGACTCCATAGGCGTATTTATTGCGGAATTCCCGTTTCGTCAGTTTCATAATCAACCCCCGAAGCGTTGGAGTAGCTTATCTACGCTCTGTTTTGAGGACATTGCAAGTCCGATTCCGCGATTAACCCGTCCGTGACCGGATGGTACTTCTCCTTCATTCGTGTATTCATTTCCTGATACTCTTCCTCCGAGATCAGCCCCTGTTCTAGCATCCTGCGGACATGAGTCATGGTAATAGAATAGATATATTCATTGCGGAATTCCTGTTTGCTCATACGCATTCCGCTGAAATGCTCCGGACAATTGGATCCCTTGCGGTTGAATATGCTATTTCC
>CACXFW010000516.1 GCA_902767065.1 uncultured Lachnospiraceae bacterium
GTAAACACGGAAGATTACCGGTATGAACAGGGGCAGGCTCCCATGGAAAGCAATTCCAGGGTATACGGATATGTGAGCAGGCTGGATGATATGACGGTACGGATCTGCATCGACCGGAACACATCCAAGGTCACCATGGTTGAAGAAGTCAGGCCCGCCAACATCATCATCGAACCAAAGCAGGTCTCGGACGACCAGATCAAAAAGCTGATCCGGATATTCCGCAAATCTTACAGCGCTTCCACGAAGAATGCTCAGCTGATGGATGCGAAAGGAAAGAATGAATACGCCCTCTCCGGCCCTCTCTCCAGCATCAGTTATGAAAAATTCAGGGTTATGACCCTCGATAAGATCAAGGACAGCAGAAAGTTCTACCTTGAAAGCAGTTCCTCTTATGATTCGCCGGCCGCAAGTTCCTATCTGATTGTCGAGTACACCGCCATCCTTACCCTGGATGACGGGGAGGGCGGAAAAAACAGGCAGGATGTATACGGCGGCTTCTACCTTCCAAACGCTTATCTGACGGACGAAGGATCTGTCGCATGCACACTGCAGAACGCGGAATACAAGGAATGTGAAGGAGTGTATTCCACGGAGACGTCCCTGATCGACAGTATCTTTGCCGGATCAGAGCTGGGTTACGGAGCATCCAGTTACACATCCATGGAACGCGCAATCTGATGATGAGGCCGGAACCAGAATGAATACCATTAAAAACGCACTGGCTGCAGTACTGATCCTCATGGCAGTATTCTTCACCCTCTTCCTCAGCTGCAGCCATCAGCCGGGGTTTGTCCAGAACACGGGCAGCATTGCGGATTTCATGCAGGCAAACAAGGATTTTTACGGAGTCCTGGAAATCAACGGACTGCTCCGTGAGCCTGTTGTCCGTGGAAATGACAATTCCTATTATCTTTCACACAGCTTCGATGGAGCCGAAGACAGAAACGGATGCCTGTTTGTCGACGAGGCTTACATGGAAGGCAGTATGAATCTGGTTATATACGGTCACAACAGCTTTAACGGAACCGCTTTTTCTGATCTGTCAAAGTATAAAAATCCTGGTTTCATCCCTGATCATCTCAGGATCTCGCTTACAAAGAAGGACGGAACCTGCTCCGATTTCCGGATCGCCATGATCCTGAATTACAGTACAGATGACATTATAACTTGCGATCCGTACGAGACCGAACTCCCTCCGGATCATCTGTCGAGATGCAGAAAATATGCCAGGTATTACATCGACGAGGACATCCGGACAGACGCAGGTTCGCATTTCCTCACCCTTTCCACCTGTGATGAGACCATTTACGGAACAGAGGGACGCCTTGTCATCATCGCAGTCAGGGAGGATGATTCTGATGCAGAAGAAAATTGAAAAAGCTGCATTCCGCCTCCCGGCTTCCTTTACGTTGAACAGCGCGAATCTGAAGGCTGCTGCCGCCTTCTTCATGTTCCTCGACCACATTGCGTGCGGAACACTCCGGACTGTCCTGGATGAGCAGCTCCCACCCTGCAGCCTTGAACAGCTCTGGTTTCTCCTGCGGCTTGCGGGAAGAATATCCTTCCCCATCTTCTGCTTCTTCCTCGTGGAAGGATTCTTCCTGACAGGGAACAGACGGAAGTACTTCCTGCGCCTGTTCCTCTTTGCCTTTCTTTCAGAAATCCCGTTCAATCTTAGCATGAATGGAACCGTGTTCTTTCCATACCATCAAAACGTACTCTTCACCATGGCGCTTGGTCTTCTGCTCCTTGGAATCTGCGAAAAGATAAAAAGAAGGATCCCGGATCCGTTCGAGCAGTCTGTGTTCTGCCTTACATCCGGCTTATTCTCCGGAATCCTGGCATCTGTCCTGTACTTTGATTACAAGCTTCCCGGCATATTCCTGATCACTGTCCTGTACCTGTTCAGGGATAACAGGGTAAAGCAATGCATTCTCGGCTCTGCCTCATTTATCTGGGAGCCTTCTTCCATATTCGGTTTCCTGCTTGTCACACGATATAACGGGCAGCGCGGAAAGCAGGGTAAATACTTTTTCTATTGTTTCTATCCCTGCCACCTGCTTCTCATCTACCTGCTCTCCCTCGCAATCTCTTCTGTCTGAGTTTTGAACTCATGTTTTACATCCGGATCACTTCAGGCAGATCCTTGCAGACAGCAGTGAAATTGACGGATTATGCCTTAATATGATACACTTCAAAGGAAAGGATCCTGCATAATAATACTTCTGCCCGGCTGTTCCCGGGCAGCGGCCGAACTGTACAACGCCGGTTTTGAAGGAGATTCGGATTATGAATACACCATTTGACAAACGTGTGGACCTGCGGCTGGAATCCGGATACAGACTCAGAGGAAAAAGAGTCGTCAGGGGAACCGCTCATATCCAGAAAAGAAGTGTTTCCATCGAGTACAGGGACCAGACTTATAAGACATGGGACAAACTGAAAGAAGAGATCCCCTACCTCAGGGCTGTCGAAACGCGGGATGCAGAGCTCAGGGAGATTCTGGAGAAAGCCGGATTTCACACGGAAGATCCGGAAGTCAGGCACGGTTCACTCCACGTCACAATCAGTGTGAAGCTCCTCGACCTGCTTCAGGACGATGCACAGGACAGGGGACTCACTGTCAGTAAGGTCGTGACTGAAGCTCTGAACCAATACTACAAAACAAAGTACTGAAGCATCAAACTGCGAGGCCGGCATAGGCAGAACTGTCTATGCCTTTATCATGGGAACATCATATCTTTATCGATATACAAGGAGACCTGAATGGAACAGAAAGAACTGACAGTCAAGGATATCATTGATTCTGCATGCGGCAGGGATGACAAAGGGTTTACGCGATCAGCCGTCGGACTCTTCTATGAAAACATCAACTCAGACGGAGAAATCGTGGAGACCGTTGAAACAGTGAACTGTGACAAACCGACGGTCACGATCACAAAGCGGTATCAGTACATATTCATCGACCTGGTGTTTTCCACCCGTCTTGACACAGACCTCTCCCTGATGAATCACCTTCTGAAGGAGGCTTTCGCAGCTTCCGATTCATTTGACAAGGACAAAAACGTATTTCCCCTCATAACCCTTTCCATCGTTCCCCACGAATCCGGAGGGGCTTATTACATGATCTGTACGGATCCCGCCTTCTGGGCACTGACTGCCCAGGATCCAAACGGCGAAATCAACACACTCCGGCTTGTCTTCGATGAGGAGGATTTCTATCTCATGGAAACAGATGCAGAATCCATGAACCAGCTGATGCAGGAAGCAGCCGCGGAGTCAGAGATTCAGGAGCAAAAAGATGAATTCTACCGCATGAAAGAGGAAGAGAGAAAAAACAGACACAGATAACCCTGCCGCTCCATCAGGCCGGCACAAAACCTGAAAGGGGATACTTCCATGCTGAATGACAGTTTCCATACAATGGACAGGACTTCAAAGGAAAACAGGATGCGGAACATCATTACCTCGAAGGCAAGAGGAATATCCGCAGAAAACGTCAACAGAATCCTGTCGGCGATCGATATCGAAAAACAATATACCATCACCGGCTCCACCTATTTCGATACTCTCCTGCGGAATGCCTATGAAGAGTACAGGGATGGCAAATACGAGGTGACGATGGAGATTATATACGGCACACTCGATCCCGGTCTTGTAAAAGAAGGGAAGATCGAGGAAGAACCAGTCGCTGAAGACATGCCGGCGGCATTCATCAAAAACGTAAAGATCTACCTGAACAGTAATACTTTCTGCCAGGACAGCGTATTCATATACCAGAAGAGGATTCCTCCGGACAACCTGTACTGCTGCTGTCATCCACACTGACTCCCTTTATCAGGCATATTGCCGGTGTAAAACAAACACACTCCATGCTGAGGAGGTCTGACCATGAACATACTACCCGATGGA